>JBBQAB010000522.1:0-2139 GCA_038198385.1 Propionibacteriales bacterium | reverse complement strand
GGGGGTCATGAACACGGCGCCGGAGGTGCTGCTCAATGCGACCCTGGCCCCGATGCTGCCGGAGCAGGGGCGGGCGGGCTTCTTCTCCCAGTCCGGAGCCCTCGGGATCGCCATCTTGGAGTCGGTCCGCGCCCGCGGGATCGGTCTGTCGAGCTTCGTGTCGGCCGGGGACCGGGCCGACGTCAGCGGGAACGACCTGCTGCAGTACTGGGAGGACGACCCCGCTACCGACGTCGTGCTGCTGCATCTGGAGTCGTTCGGGAACCCGCGCAAGTTTGCTCGGTTGGCCCGGCGGCTCGGCCGGTTGAAGCCGATCGTGGCGGTGAAGAGCGGCGGGGCGGTGGCCGAGCGGCTCGGCGCGACGGCCGACCCGGAGCGGGCGGTCGATGCGCTCTTCCGGCAGGCCGGCGTGATCAGGGTCGACACCCTCGCCCAGCTCTTCGACGTGGCTCAGGTGCTGACCACCCAGCCGCTGCCCGGTGGGCGGGGGGTCGCCGTGATCGGCAACTCGGTTGCTCTCGGACGGCTGGCCGTGGAGGCCTGCGGCAGCAACGGGCTGGAGCTGGTGGCGCTGTCCCCGGCGACCCGGGAGGCACTGCAGGACCTGCCTGGCGACGTACGCGTGGACAACCCGCTCCTGCTGTTGGGGGAGACCGGGCCCGAGGACCTGGCGCGAGCCCTGGACGCGGTGCTGGCCGACCCGGCCGTGGACGCGGTGGTGACGGTGTTCGTGCCGGCGTTGCGCGACTCCGACCTGGCCGTCGCCTCCGTCCTCGCGGCGGCGACGGTCGACGCCCCCAAGCCGGTCGTGGCGACCTTCCTGAGCCTGGACAGTCATCCCCAGCCGGACCCGTACAGTCACCCGCCGACGACGAGTCCGGGTGGTCGGCCCGGGGTGCTCGCGCCCGGCCGGGTCCCGTTCTTCCCTTCACCTGAGGTCGCCGTGGCCGCTCTGGCCCGCACCGCGGCCTACGCCGAGTGGCGCCGGCGCCCCGAGGGCGAGGTGCCAGCGCTGCCCGACGTCGACCCCGAAGCGGCCCGCGCAGTCGTGCAGAGGTCGCTGATGACCTCCCCCCGGGGAGGCATGCTGGCGGCTCCCGAGGTCGCGGAGCTCTTTGCGGCGTACGGGGTGGGCGTCCGTCAGGCGAGCGCCGTCGGCTCGTTGGAGGAGGCGCTCACGGCGGCTGGGAAGCTCGGCTACCCGGTCGCGTTGAAGGCGACCGCCGAACCCTTCCGCCACCGTCCCGAGCTCGGCACCGTGACCCTGGACATCGCGGGGGAGCGGGAGCTGACGGTCGCCTACCGCCTGATGTCGGACCGGCTGGGGCGGGAGGCGGCCGGGCTGGCGGTCCAGTCGATGGCCCCCGCGGGGGTTCCGACCGTGGTCCAGACCGCGGACGACCCCTCCTTCGGCGCTCTGATGTCGTTCGGTGTCGGCGGGGTGGCCACCGACCTGTTGGGGGACCGGGCCTTCCGGGTCCTGCCCTTGACCGATACCGACGTTCCCGAGCTCGTACGGTCGGTCCGGGCTGCGCCGCTGCTGCTGGGCTACCGCGGCAGTGAGCCGGTCGACGTCGATGCGCTGGAGCACCTGCTGCTCCGGGTGTCACGACTGGCCTACGACCTGCCCGAGGTGGCCGAGCTGGAGCTGAACCCGGTGATCGTGTCGGGGCGTGGGATCAGCGTGCTGCGGGCGACGGCGCGCGTCGCCCAGCCGCGGGCCCGCCTGGACACCGGGCCCCGCCGGATGCGATGACGCAGGTCGTGAAGCCGGGCGGCATCGGGCCCGACGAGGTCCATCTGCTGGGCATCCTCGTCCAACAGGTCCTCGCGCTGACGCCGGCAGAGGCAGCGGAGAAGAGCCTCGAGAAACGTACGGTCACCCCGGGCTCGCGACCCACCGGTGGACGGGACCCCCGCCGGTGGCGTGGTCACGCGAGCAGATCGCCGGTCGCGTGGCGGCCGAGCTCTCCGACGGGCAGTACGTCAACCTCGGCATCAGGCTGCCGACCCTGATCCCCAGCTATCTGCGTCCCGACGTGTTCGTCGTGATGCAGTCGGAGAACGGCATCCTCGACGTCGGACCCTACCCCTCTGACGACGAGGTCGCTTCTGACCTGATCAACGCGGGCAAGGAGT
>JBBQAB010000521.1:0-9658 GCA_038198385.1 Propionibacteriales bacterium | reverse complement strand
GACGGACCGACAGGAGCCCGAAAGTGCCTCTGACTAGGACAAGAGGTAGGGCCGCCTGAGAGAATCGAACTCTCGACCTACGCATTACGAGTGCGTTGCTCTGCCATCTGAGCTAAGGCGGCCGGTGTGCGAACCGGTCCCCGGCACGCACGAGGGCCAACTATATCCAGGCCCGTACGGAACGTCGAAGTGAGCTCATAGCCGGGCCACAGCACCCGCCAGCCAGAGGCCAGGCACCTCCCACCTCGGGCACAGGCCCACCCGCGACGGTGGAGTCTCCAGCGCCACCCGACACCCCCACGGAGCCCTTGATGTCCCCGACCAGCACCGCGCAGGACCCCACCCCCACGCCGATCCCCTCCCACCAGGCGCCGGTCGACCCGCACACCACGGTCGACTTCCCCGCGGTGGAGGACGGCGCCGACCCGCCGCCAACAACACCGCCAGCCGCCCCACGAGGTGGTTCACCGGGGCCGCCCTGGTCGCACTCGGCGTGGTCGCCGGGGGTGGGGCGACGTACGCGATTACGGTCCCGTTCAGCGGCAGCAGCACGATCAGCCAGCAGACCGGACCGGTTGACTACCCCGGTAGCGGGCGCCCGCACGGCACGCTGGGTGATCGGGCCGTCCCCGGCACTGGCACGGGTCCCGCCGCGCCCTCGACCGCCCCCTTGAATGCGGCTCCCTCCGCCGTCCCCAGCGCCAGCAGCACGACAGTTTGAGACGCGACGCGGTCAGCTGGCGCAGCGTGTGCCGTCGGCCGGCACCTGGCCCTGCACGAGGTAGCGGTCGACGACCTGCCGAATACAGGCACTCTGCGCGTACGCCAGGTGCCCCTCTCCCTGCAGCGTGACCAGCACACCGGACACCAGCTGTTGGGCCATCCCCTGGGCGTACTCGTACGGGGTGGCCGGGTCTCCCGTCGTCCCGATGACCACGATCGGTGGCGCACCCTCTCCGGTGATCTCGGGCGGTCGCGGCGCCGGCACGACGGGCCAGGACGGACAGGTCAGGTTCGGCCCGCCCAGCCGACCCAGGATGGGTGCCTTCTGGGCCACGTCCTGCCACTGCTGCAGCGCCTTGCGCAGGCTGCCCTCAGCCTGGTCGAGGCAGCGGACGGCAGGGAAGGCGTAGGTGACCTGGCCGTAGGTCCCCCGCGTGCTGCGCTCATTGCTGCGGTCGGCGATCTGCAGCAGGATCGCCCCGTCCTGCCGGGCCACCGCGGCGTACAAACCCTGCTCCAGCACCCGCCAGCCGTCGCGGCCACCGTACATCGAGAAGACGACCGCAGCCACGCCCTGCTGCTGGCTCAGCGTTCGTCCCGCGACCGGCAGCGGGGTCAGGTCCAGCCCGTGCAGCAGATCGGTGACGGTCTGCAGCACCTCCTCCTCGCTCGACCCCAGGGGAGTCTTGTGCGCGGCCGACCAGGCGGCGAAGCTGCCCAGGGCCCGCTCAAAGCCCTCGATCTGGACCACGGAGGGTTTCGCGGTGATGTCGACCGCCCCGTCGAGCACCATCCGCCCGACATGGTCGGGGAAGAGCTGGGCGTAGAGCGACCCGATCTGGGTCCCGTAGGAGGACCCGAAATAGCTGAGCTTGTCCTCCCCGACCAGCCCGCGCAGCAGGTCGAGGTCGCGCACGGTCTCGGTGGTGGACACGTGCTCGAGCAGGGCGCCCGAGCGGGCCAGGCACGACGCGCCGAACTGCTTCTCGGAGTCGAGCAGCGCAGTCTGTTCCGCGCCGTTGTCGGGGGAGACGTCGACCGAGAAGTAGCGGTCCAGGGCGGCCCCGCCCTCGCACTCCACGGGTGTCGAGGCCCCGACCCCCCGCGGGTCCCAGCCGACGATGTTGTAGTCCTCCAGGCCGGTCCGGTTGAAGTAGTCGACGTAGGACACCCCGGAGCCGCCGGGACCGCCGGGGTTGATGAACAGCGACCCCCGCGGCGTCGCCCCGGTGGCCGGATGCCGGGCCAGGGCCAGGGTGATCGCCGTCTGGTCGGGGTGGGCGTAGTCCAGCGGCACCTTCACCGTGGCGCATTGCAGCACCTGCCGGCACGTGGTCCAGCTCAGCGGCTGGCGCCGGTAGCGGTCCAGTCCGAGTCCGGGCGGCGGGGTCGTGAACCCGGTCGGTCGCACGGCCGGGACCGGCTCGAGCGGGCGACCGTCGGGACGGTTGGAGGCCAGGCTGGGCAGCGGCGTCGGACTCGGCACCACGACCGGGGTCCGGGCCGTCGCGGGGTCGGGCAGGGCGGAGCAGGCCGGCAGCACCAGCAGCGCGAGCGCGACGACCGAGGCACCCGACCGACGCGACCGACGCGACCGGTCGGCGAGGTGTGCGCGCATGACGGGGAGCGTACCCAGCCCGCCCAGCCGTACGGCTGCACGACCGGCCACCTGGCCTGATCGACCCCCAGCCACACCGCCGGCGAGCGCCCGCGTGACCTCCCCCGGGAGCGGAGCTCAGGACATCCGACGGGTACGGGGCTTCTTGCCCTCCTCGGGCCGGGTCTCGTAGTCCTGGCGGGACCCGCACACCCCCGCCTTGGCACAGCTCATGGTCGCGCCGGTGGCATTCATCCGGACCAGGACGGCGTCGGCGGGCACCTGGTGACCAACGACCACGCCGTCGCCCTCGGGGGTGGTCACCGAGGTGCCGACCGCCGGAGCCTCCCGGGCGAACTCGGCGTAGAGCGGGTGCTCGTACTTCAGGCAGCACATCAGCCGCCCGCAGGCCCCGGAGATCTTCAGCGGGTTGGGGGGCAGGTCCTGGACCTTGGCCATCCGCAGGCTGACCGGCTCGAAGTCCTTGAGGAACGTGGCGCAGCACAGGTCGCGTCCGCAGTTGCCCAGCCCGCCGACCATGCTGGCCGCGTCGCGGCTGCCGATCTGTCGCAGGTCGATCCGGGCCGACAGGCTGCGGGCCAGCTCCCCGACCAGGGCCCGGAAGTCGACCCGATGCGGGGCGGTGAAGTAGAGGACCACTTGCTGGTCGAACTCGCTCCCGGAGTCCAGGAAGTCCACGGCCACGATCTTCATCGGGAGCCCATGGCGGCGGATCAGCTGCTTGGCCACCACCTTGGCCTCGGCCCGCCGCCGCCGGTTGGTCTCGTCGCGCTGCAGGTCCTTCTCAGAGGCCGCCCCGGCACACACCGGCAGGTCGGCCAGTCCGTCGTCGTCGACCTCCTCGGGTGCCCACACGCACTCGGCCACCTCCGGGCCCGACTCGGTCGGGACCAGCACCTTCTGCCCGACCCGGTAGGAGCCCTGACCTGGGTCGAGGTAGTAGAGGCGGCCGTAGCGCAGGAACGACACCGCCATCACGCGCGTCATAGCCGACACCCTAGTGGGGTGTGAGGTTTTTGGCCCCGGGAAAGGGGGAAGCCCGGCAGATGCGGGTCTGCCGGGCTTCCGGGTGGGTGTTCTGGGGGGCAGGAACCCACCCTCGCCAGGTTACGTTGAGGGTTCGCCCGAGCCGACGGTCTCCCGTCGAGCCCCGTCCCCCCTGGTCGGGGCGCCGGCGAACTCGATGAGCGTATGGGCTGCCCGGGGGCAAAGCAACGACCGTCGGGGGGGTCGCACTCCGTGTCGCGGCCTCAGCCCTCGACGAGCCCGATCAGGGTGGCCTCGACGGCGAGCAGCGGCGCCACGTTGCCCTCCATCGCAGTCCGACAGCCGAGCAGCGCGTCGATCCGACGCAGGGTCGACTCGGGCGTCGACTTGCGGGCCAGGACGGCCATCGGCGCGTGCAGCTCGGCGTTGACGAGCGCGGCCCCCGACCCGGTCTGCAGGCTCAGGATGTCGCGGTAGAAGCCGGTGAGCTCGGTCAGCGCCCGGTCGATGGCGTCGCGCTGAAACCGCTTGGCCCTGGCCTTCTGCTGGTCCTCGAGCTCCTTCAGCGCCGCCTGGGCCTGCCGGGGTCGCGCCCCCCGGGTGCCAAAGCCCAGCGCCTCCTCCAGCGCGGCCCGCTCCTTGGTGTCGAGGTCGGCCGTGGCTGCGCTGGACTCCTCCGCGCAGGCCTCGACCAGGTTGGCTGCGGCGGTCAGGCAGGCGCCCAGGCCGGTGAGCTGGAGGGGGATCTGCAGGATCTCGCGGCGGCGGTTGCGGGCCTTCTCGTCCCGGGCCAGCACCCGCGCCCGGCCCACGTGGCCCTGGGCGACCCGGGCCGCGTACGCCGCCAGGGCCGGGTCGACCCCGTCGCGGCGTTCCAGCAGCTGGGCGACCGCCGCGACGCCGGGGGTGGCCAGGCTGAGCAGCCGGCAGCGGGACCGGATGGTGACGACCACGTCGTCGGTGGTCGGGGCGCAGAGGATCCAGACCGTCTTCGGGGCGGGCTCCTCGATGCTCTTCAGCAGCGCGTCGGCCCCGCGCTCGGTCACCCGGTCGGCGTCCTCGACCACGATCACCTGCCGACGGCCAAGGGTCGGGCTCATCGCGGCGCGGCGGACGAGCTCGCGCACCTCCTCGACCCCGATCGACAGCTGCTCGGTCCGGACCAGGGTGACGTCGGGGTGGGCCCCCGACAGCGCGGTCCGGCAGTCGTTGCAGGTCCCGCAACCCCCGTACGGGCACTGCAGGGCGGCGGCGAAGGCCCGGGCGGCGTTGGAGCGGCCCGAGCCCGGCGGACCGGTGAACAGCCAGGCGTGGCTCATGGCATGGGACTCGCCGGCGACGGCGCGGCGCAGTACGGCAACGGCCGCGTCCTGCCCGACGAGGTCGGACCAGACGCCGCTGACCACCGGCTCGGCGGAAACGGTCGGGGTGCTCACGTCCCCATCCTGCCTGCCGGGTCCGACAGCTCGGTGCGGCCCGGTCCCGGCCGCAGGGCCGTCAGCCGGTCGCGGATCCGGCTCTCGATGTCGTCGCGGGCCGCCCGGGCGTCCAGCACCAGATAGGTCTCGGGGTCGCGGGCGGCCAGGGCGAGGAAGAACTGCCGGGCTCGCTCGTGGAAGGGCTGACCCGCCGCCTCCAGCCGGTCCTTGTCGACCTTGGTCTGCACCGCCTGGCCGGGGTGGACGTCGAGCAGCACGGTCAGGTCGGGCCGCAGGTCACCGGTGGCCCAGCGGGCGACCTGCTCGACCTCGACGGGGTCCAGGACCCGACCCGCGCCCTGGTAGGCGATCATCGAGTCGACGTACCGGTCACAGACCACGACCGCACCCCGCGCCAGGGCCGGCCGGACCACGCTGGTCAGGTGCTGCGCCTTGTCGGCGGCGTAGAGCAGGGCCTCGGCGCGGGGGTCGACCTCGCCGGTGGCCGGGTCGAGGACCAGCGCGCGCACCTGTCGTCCGAGGGCGGAGTCCCCCGGTTCGAAGGTCCGGACGACCTCACGGCCCCCGGTCTCCAGCCAGCCGCACAGCCGCTCGACCTGGGTGGACTTCCCCACCCCGTCGCCCCCCTCGAAGACCACGAACAGTCCGTGTGCCCCCGCCGAGGGAGCCCTCACGAGGGCAGCTTCCGGCCGACCTTGGCCCAGGCCTCCACGAACTGCACGCGGACCTGACGGGCCTCGTCGGCCTCCCGCTCGAACATCCGGCCCGCCGCGAACGCCTCCTCCGGAGTCAGCCCGGACGCCAGGGTCAGTGCGTCCTCGGCGTCGGTCTGGTTGGCGTGGATGGCGGCCAGCAGCCCTGAGATCGGACCAATCCGACGGAGCAGGCGCGCCGCACCCTCGGGGCAGACGTGCCGACCGATCCCCGCCACCGCCTGCACCTGGGCCAGGGCCTGCCAGGCCTGGTCCCACTGCGCGGTGCCGGAGTCGGGGGTCAGCGGGTCGGCGAGCGCCCGCAGCCGGGCCGTCACCGCCCGGATCAGCTCGTTCATCACGACCTCGGCCGGCTGGGTCCGGGGCTGGGCCCGCGACAGGGGCAGCGTCTCCGACTCGCTCAGCCGCGGTGTCCGCACCGCCACGACCAGCCGCTCCAGCAGGGTCAGGTAGCGCTCGCTGCGCAGCCTCGAGAGCAGGTGCTCCCGGGCCGCCTCGTCGCCGCCCTCGGCCGGACCGGCCTGCAGGATGATCCAGTCGAGCTCGTCGTAGAGGTCCTCCAGCCACTCGGGGTCCAGGACGAAGGCCAGGCCCTTCAGCTCGGTCCGCAGCATCGCCGCCTCGTCGGCGAGCTGGCCGACCCGCGCCACGTCACCGCCGCGGATGGCCAGGTCCGCCTCGACGATGGCCCGCAGCCGGGCCGAGAAGAGCTGGGAGAGGAACCGACGGAACGACGCGGACGGGTCGAACGGCTGGGGCTGCGGGATGTCGGTCGGGCCGGTCGCCGGGGCCCCGAGGCGGGTGACCAGGCGCGGGAAGCGGGCGACCTGCGTCGCCCCGGCCTGCAGCAGGGCCCGGTCGAGCCAGCCGGTCTGCTCCTCGGTGAGACCCGGTCCGACCGGGGTCAGCATCACCTCGCGGTAGCGGGCGGTGGTCAGTCCGCCGCGGCGTACGGTCACCTTGTCGTCGCGGAGCAGGGCCACCGTCGTGCCGTGGTCGTCGCGCAGGGCGAACTCCCGCCGGTCGCAGCTCAGCGCCGCCACCGGGCCGAGCGTCGCCCGCCGCCGCAGCGGGCGCAGCAGGTCGGCGAACGCCTCGGGCAGGTCGGCGTGGCCCATCAGCTCGATCCGGTCCCGGGGCAGCAGCGGCTGCCAGTCCGGGGCGGTCATGAACCACTCGCCTCGTCCGTCGAGGACCCGGTGAGCCAGCAGCACCCCCGAGCGGATGAGCCGGTGGTCGGGGGCGTCGAGCAGGGTCACGTCGATCGTGTACGCGGCGTTGTGGCCCGCGCGGGCCACCAGGTTGTGCAGGCCCAGCTCGGGGTTGACCATCCGTGGCGACGGAGCGCTGTAAGGCAGGTCGTAGAGCCGCTGACCCGCTGGGCGAACCCTAGGCGCCCGGGTGGCGCCGTCAGTCACCGAGAGGAAGCCGGCGACCGCCACCGGCGCCACCGCGGCGGGGGCCTTGACCGGCTTGGCCACCTTCGGGGTCTTGGCCGCCTTCGCGATCTTGGGTGCCTTCGGAGCCCCGGCGCCTGTCGTGCGCGTGGCCCGGCCCTTCCCGGACTTCCCCTCGGCCGTACGCCGCTGGTCGCCCGCGCCGGCGCGCCCGGCCTTGGGGGTCTTGGCGGCCTTGTCATCAGCCACGGTCAGTCCTGCTCACGTCCACCACCCTGTCACACCCCGCCGTCAGCGGAACCGCCCTCGCTGCTCCGGGCCTAGCCGGTGGTGACCGGCATCTTGGCCGGGGCCTTCTTGGCGGCCGCCTTCTTGGCCGGCGCCTTGCCCCCGGTGGTAGTAACCCCCTCGGCCGCCGCCTTCTTGGCCGGGGCCTTCTTGGCGGTCGAGTTCTTGGCGGGGCTCTTCTTGGCCGTCGCCTTCTTGGCCGGCGCCTTGCGGGCGGTCTTCTTGGGGGCCGGACCCTTGGCCCGCTTCTCGGCCAGCAGCTCGGCGGCCCGCTCGGGCGTGATCGTCTCGATCTGGTCGTCGCGGCGCAGGGTGGCGTTGAACTCGCCGTCGGTCACGTAGGCGCCGAAGCGACCGTCCTTGATCACCATCGGCTGACCCGAGACCGGGTCCGGGCCCAGCTCCTTCAGCGGCGGCTTGGCCGCGGCCCGACCACGCTGCTTGGGCTGGGCGTAGATCGTCTCGGCCTCCTCCAGCGTGATCGCGAAGATCTGGTCCTCGCTGGTCAAGGACCGGGAGTCGGCGCCCTTCTTCAGGTAGGGGCCGTAGCGGCCGTTCTGGGCGGTGATCTCGACGCCCTCGGCGTCGGCCCCGACCACGCGCGGCAGGCTCATCAGGGCGAGCGCCTGCTCCAGGGTGACGTCGGCGACGGTCATGGAGGCGAACAGCGACCCGGTCCGCGCCTTCGCGTTCTTGGGCGCATCCTCGGGGAGCAGCTCGGTGACGTACGGGCCGAAGCGGCCGTTCTTGGCCACCACCGTGTGGTGGTTCTCGGGGTCGGAACCGAGCTCGCGCTCCTCCCCCATCGGCGTGCTCAGCAGCTCGCGGGCCAGCTCGACGGTCAGCTCGTCAGGTGGCAGCGCGTCGTCGACGTTCGCGCGGTGTTCCTCGCCGTCCTCGACGTAGGTGCCGTAGCGCCCGACCCGGACCACGATGTCGGAGTCCAGGTCGCCCACCGGGAAGGTCGAGAGCTTGCGGGCGTCGATGTCACCGAGCTCGGACACCAGCCGCTGCAGACCCTCGTGGTCGTCCCCGGCGGCACCGAAGTAGAAGTCGGTCAGGACCTGCAGCCGCTCGGCGTTGCCGCCGGCGATCTGGTCGAGGGTGGCCTCCATCTCGGCCGTGAACGCGTAGTCCACCAGGTGCGGGAAGTGCTGCTCCAGCAGCCGCGTGACCGCGAACGCCAGCCAGGTCGGCACCAGGGCCGAGCCCTTCTTGAACACGTAGTCGCGGCTGGTGATCGTGCGGATGATCGAGGCGTACGTCGAGGGCCGCCCGATCTCCAGCTCCTCGAGCTTGGCCACCAGGCTGGGCTCGGTGTAGCGGGCCGGCGGACGCGTCTCGTGACCCGAGGCCGTCACCTCCTCCGGGCGCAACGACTGGCCCTGGGTGAGGTTGGGCAGCCGGGTCTGGGCGTCGTCGGACTGGCTGCCCTCGGCCTCGTCGATCGCCTCGACGTAGGCCTTCAGGAAACCGTAGAAGGTGATCGTGCGGCCCGAGGCGACGAAGGCACAGGGGTCCCCGTCGGTCCGCGAGGCGGTGATCTTGACCGTGATCGACTGGCCCTCGGCGTCCTTCATCTGAGAGGCGACCGTCCGCATCCAGATCAGCTCGTAGAGCCGGAACTGGTCCCCGGTGAGCCGGGTCTGCGCCGGGGTCTGGAAGACCTCACCGGCGGGACGGATCGCCTCGTGCGCCTCCTGGGCGTTCTTGACCTTCGAGGTGTAGACCCGCGGCTTGTCCGGCACGTAGTCCGCGCCGAACAGCTGACGCACCTGGTTGCGGGCCGCGTTGATGGCGGTGTCGGACAGCGTGACCGAGTCGGTCCGCATGTAGGTGATGAAGCCGGCCTCGTAGAGGTCCTGGGCCACCGACATCGCGCGCTGGGCGGTGAAACCGAGCTTGTGACCGGCCTCCTGCTGCATCGTGGTCGTCCGGAACGGGGCGTACGGGCGGCGTGTGTAGGGCTTGGAGTCGATGCTGTCGACCCCGTACGTCGCCGAGCGCAGCGAGACCGCCAGCGACTCGGCGGTGGACTGGTCGAGGTGGACCAGGGTGTCCTTGGTCTTGATCGCGCCGCGGCTGTCGAAGTCGCGGCCCTGGGCGATCCGGTCGGACCCGACGTGGGTCAGCCGGGCCGGGAACAGCGGCGGCTCGGCCGGGGCGCCGGCGTCGAGGACGGCGTCCAGGTCCCAGTAGGAGGCGGTGCGGAACGCGATCCGCTCGCGCTCACGGTCCACGATCAGCCGGGTGGCCACGGACTGCACCCGACCGGCGGACAGCCGAGGCATGACCTTCTTCCACAACACCGGGGAGACCTCGTAGCCGTAGAGCCGGTCAAGGATCCGGCGGGTCTCCTGCGCGTCGACCAGGTCGGTGTCCAGGTCGCGGGGGTTCGCGACCGCGTCGGCGATGGCCTGCGGGGTGATCTCGTGGAACACCATCCGGCGGGCGGGGACCTTGGGCTTGAGCTCCTGCAGCAGGTGCCAGGCG
>JBBQAB010000520.1:0-2708 GCA_038198385.1 Propionibacteriales bacterium | reverse complement strand
CGGCGGAGGTCGCCGCCTCAGCGGTGGGTGGCCGTGTACGGCGGCGGGCCCGGTGAGCGGGCCGGGACCCGACCCGTCGGGCACACCCGGATCGGGCGCGCACGGGTCGGTCGCACATCGGTCGGGCGCGCACGGGTCGGTCGCACATCGGTCGGGCGCGCACGGGTCGATCGAGCTGATCGAGTCGGCCTGCACGTCGTGCATGATCTGCGCCCGGGAGTGCCCGAGCTGGTGCATCACGATCGACTCCCACGTCGAGCCGGTGGACAACCTGCCCGACGGCACCCGGGAGCGGACGCAGAACGTGCTCGACCACTTCTCCATCGACTGGTCGCTCTGCATGTACTGCGGGATCTGTGTGGACGAGTGCCCGTTCGACGCCCTGGAGTGGGTGGGTGGGCACACCGTGGCCGCGCTGAGCCTGGTCGAGCTGACCCACGGTCGGGCCGAGCTCGCGCCGCGCACCGCCCCAGGGGGCCGCGAGGGCTCAGGCCCGGAGCCGGACCCGGAAGCCGCGTAGGTCGTAGCCCTGGGAGACCGCGTTCCAGGACACCTCGGGTGGGCCGTCGGCCACCACGTCCCGGTCGAGCAGGGCGCTCAGGAACACCTCGGCCTCCATCAGGGCCAGCGGCCCCCCGGGGCAGCGGTGGTGACCGTCGCCGAAGCTCATCACTGCGGCCGGTACCGCGCTGGGCAGGTCCCGGCCGGGGCACAGCCCGTAGGGCTCCTCACCCACCGTGACCGTGTCGGCGTTGGCCGCCCGGACGTCGAGGTCGACCAGGACCCCGGCGGGGATCGTGACCTCACCGTCGTCGGTCTCCAGGGTGAGGGCGGTCTCGGTCCGCCGCAACAGGTGCCCGACCACCGGCTCCAGCCGGAGGGTCTCGGCCAGCAGGTCGGCCCGGGCGCTCCGGTCGCCGACCCGGTAGCGGGCGAGCAGGTCGGGGTCCTCAAGCAGGTGCCAGGCGGCCATCACGATGAACTCGCGGGTGGTGACCATGCCGGCGGCGGCGTAGGTCAGGCACTCGGTCAGGATGTCGAGATCGCTGAACCCCTCCGCCAGCAGCTGGCTGATGACGTCCTCCGAAGGCCGCCGTCGGCGTCGCCGGATGGCCGGCTTCACGTCGAGCCACAGGAAGCGGGCCACCGCGGAGCCCCGCCGCGCGGCCTGGAGGCGGCCGCGGAGGGTTCGGTCCCGGGTCAGCGGGTCACCAGTGAAGAAGGTGTTCAGACGGCGGGCCATCCCGGAGGTGGACGAGCTGGTCAGGCACACCACCCGGCCGGCCACCTGGGCCGCCATCTGGAGTGAGAGGTCGCTCAGGTCGACCGGGCGGTCGGCCCGGACCCGGGTCACCAGGGCGGCGGCGAGCTCGGCCATCACCGGCCGGTACGCCTCGATCACCGCCGGGGCGAACAGCCGGGCGCTCGCCTTGCGCTGCGAGCGGTGCTGGGCGCCCTCCAGATAGAGGATGGGCGACCGCATCTGCACGTCGCGGAGCTGGTCACCGCCGAAGCCCGCCTGCCGGGTGCCGGTCGCGTTGCGGAGCACCTGCCGAGCCCCGGCGAAGGACGTGACCCGCCAACGTTCCTCGCCGTCGGCGCCGGTGGTGCGCACCACCTGGGGGCCCGCGGCGCGGCCGTCGGGCTCGAGCTTGCGCACCGGGCAGGTCGCGGGGCCGTCGCCCCCCGGTCGGTCGCCCCTCGAACCGTCGCCGTTCGGTCGATCGTTCGCCGGCATGCTGCTCATCGGGTCACCAGGTCCTCGGTCAGGTCGGCCAGCCGGGGCGCTCCCAGCTGGGTCATCGCCCGACGCAGGTCGGCGTTCAGGTCGGCCAGCACGGCGGCGACCCCGCCTTGGCCCGCCGCAGCCAGGGCCCACATCACCGGGCGGCCGACGAAGACCGCGCGAGCGCCCAGGGCGAGCGCTGCGGCGACGTGCGCGCCGCTGCGCAGGCCGCTGTCGACGTAGACCTCGGCCCGGTCGCCGACCGCGGCCACCACCTCGGGCAGGGCGTACGCGGAGGTCACCGAGGGTCCCATCCGCCGGCCACCGTGGGTGGAGACGACGACACCGGCGGCCCCGGCGTCCACCGCCCGACGGGCGTCGTCGGCCCGCAGCACCCCCTTGACCAGCACCGGCAGACCGCCGCTGACCTCACGCAGCCAGCCGATCGTGCCGAAGTCGATGGAGGGGTCGAACTCCAGCCCGTACGTTCCGGCCGCGGCCAGCTCGGCGGGGGTCAGGTTGCCGTGCCGGGCCCGGGCGGGCCCGGCGGGCCAGGACCGGGGGTTCACCGGAGCGGGCAGCAGCGAGAGCATGTCCACGGTCAGCAGCAGGGCCTTCGCCCCGTGGGCCCGGGCCCGCTCGATGAGCAGGGCGGTGACGTTGCGGTCCCGCATCACGTAGACCTGAAACCACCACGGCGCGCCGGTCGCGGCGATCCGGTCGTACGGGACGCTGACGTGGGTCGTGACCCCGAGCAGCCCACCCGCGGCGGCCACCGCGCGGGCCACGGCGACCTCGGCCTCGGGGTCGGCGGCGTGCTGCTGGGCCATCGGGGCGACCAGGACCGGGCTGGACACCGGTGTGCCCAGCACGGTGGTCGCGGTGTCGATCGTGCTGAGGTCCCGCAGGGCCCGGGGCCGGAAGCGCAGCGCCGACCAGGCCGCCTCACCCTCGGCCGAGCCGTCCAGGGTCCCGACCGTCG
>JBBQAB010000519.1:0-6882 GCA_038198385.1 Propionibacteriales bacterium | reverse complement strand
GGGATTCCGCGGCCCCGCTCCGAAGCCGAGCTGGACCCTTACCGGGCCCGGTTCGCGGCCATGTTCCGCCGGCTGCGGCGGGAATCTGGCGTCAGGTCCTATCTGGCCCACACCATGACCGTCACCCCGCAGAACCTGGCGGAGGTGGCGGGGGTTGTCGCCTCGGTGCCGTCCATGGGGTACTCGATGATGTCTTTCCAGCCTGCCGCGCGGATTGGCGATGACCGGCGGTGGGCAGGTGATCTCGACGAGGTCGGCATCGACGACGTGTGGCAGCAGATCGAGGGCGGAGTGAAGCGCAGAGTGGCATGGGAGGCCGTGCAGTTCGGCGACCTGCGCTGTAACCGCACCGCCTTCGGGCTCAGGGTCAACGGCGACTGGTTTCCGTTCCTCGACCCGGACGAACCGGGGGACCTGGAGGCGCGTGACTGGTTTTACTCCCACCTGGGCGGCATGGAGTTTGTCGGTATCCCAAAGACGATGGTGGTGCTCAAACTCCTGCGGTGCTTCATCGAGCACCCCTCGGCGTTCAGCGTGTCGGGTTGCTACGTCCGCAGGATGGTGGTCCGGGTGGGTGGGGTGCGCAAGCTTGTCGCCGCCCTGGTGCGACAGCGGGTGGCCGCGCTGACCTTCGTCGTCCACCACTTCATGAACGCTGAAGACGTCGCCCCTGCCTGGCGGCTGATGGAGGCCGGCCTGGCTGCCGATGACGTACGGGTACGGGTGACCCAGGAGCGGCTGCTGGCCTGCGTGTACACCATGGCGCATCCCGAGACCGGGCGCCTGATCCCGGCGTGCGTCCAGCACAGCGTCTTGGATCCCGCTGAGAACCGAGGGCTCCGCAGCTTGCTGCCTCTGACCGTGATCCGCTGACCTCAAGCCCCTCTCGGAGCGGGCCTGGTCGAACCGGGGATCATGGGGAACATTCTGACCGGGCCAGGTAGTTTCGATCAGGGAAGCACGCCGCGTACCCACCAAGGAGCTCTTGTGTCCAGGATCCCCACCCACACCCTCGCCGACGCCCCCGCAGGCAGCCGGGAACACCTGGAGCAGATGAAGAAGCGGACGGGAGCGCTGCTCAACATGCATGCCGCGATGGCTCACTCGCCCGTCGTGCTGGCGGCGTACAAGGCCATGTCGGACGCCGTCGCAGGGCTGGGCACACTGGACGCGGCCACCCGCGAGGCCATCGCCCGCGCCGTGGAGAACAAGAACGGGCGCCACTACTGCCATTCCGCAGACACCGTGTCAGCCAGGGCGGCCGGGTTCAAGGTCGACCAGACGGTCTTCGCCGAGACCGACCTGGACGTTCCGGCCGGCCCCGCCCTGGCGCACTGACCGGGCCGGTGGGAACGACAGACGCGGGGGCTCAGACCATCAGGCCGGTCCAGGGTTCGGGGCACGGCTCAAGTCGCGCGGCGACTGAGGAGCTGCTCGGCGCTCTACGCCGCGGTGGTTGGAGGGCGCGGTCCTGGGTGGGGTTCATGGCTACCGCGTCGACGCGGTCGGCGCGACAGGCCCGCAGCCACCCTCTGGCGCTGATGGAGGTGTCGGTCCTGCACCTGCTGTTCGCCGCGCTGACCAGCCGAAACCGACGCGCGTGGGTCGGGACCAGCTGGGCTTTGTCCGTGACCCATCTGGGGATGCTGGAGCAGAAGCAACGCCTCGGGTGGGCAAACCTGATCACCCTCACCCGGGCGAACCTTCCTGCGGTCGGGCCTGGGCTCGGGGTGGGGCTACCGGTCCTGGCAATCGTCACCGACGTCGCCGACGGAGCGATTGCCCGGCGCACCCGTACCGCGACCCCGTTCGGGCGGCATGCCGACTTCCTCGCCGACACGGCCCTGTGGACCTGGTTCGTCCTCCACCACGAGAGCAGCCGCGCCGTGAAGGCGGCCACTCTCGGCGCGTGGGGAGTCCCGGTGCTTTTGGTCGCCGCGTCCAGCTTCGCTCGGGGCGGGATGGTCGACGTCCCGCGGTCTCGGTGGCTGCGGCCGTGCGCGGCAATCCAGGTGGTCGTCTGTCTCCGCGCGGTCAGCCGGGGTGCCAGGTGATGAGCAGCACCGCCGTCCCCGCGGTGACTCTTCCCCCGCTGCTGCAGGCGGTGTTGCTGTGGCGGAACCCCATCGGTCAGCTGAGCAGCTGGTCACGCCGCCACGGCGACCTCTTCACCGTGTGTCTTCCCTCCACCGGTGAGGTGGTCGTGGTGGGAGACCCGTCCGCAGCACACCAGATTCTGACCAGCGACCCGGCACAGTCCCGAGCGGGTGCGGCGACGGGCCGCGTGCTGCCGCTGCTCGGCGAGGCGTGTGTCCTTCGCCAGGACGGGGAACCGCACCGGCAGCGACGCCACCTCCTCAACGCCGTCTTCCACGGCGATAGCGTGACCAGCCGCAAGGAGTTGATCACCGCCCTCGTGGACCGTGAGCTGGACACGTGGGCACCGGGTCAGGCTGTGGCCGCCCTGCCCGCCATGCAGAACATCACCTTCGCCGTGATCGCCGACCTCGTCCTGGGACTTCACGACCCAACTGAGGTCCGCCACCTGCAGCACGCGGTGCGCCGCCTATCGAGCGCTGCGGCGCTGGCCGGGACGTGGCTGTCTCCGGTTCCCGACGGCTGGATCCGCGACGCCATGTGGGAGCGCTGGCTCCGGCGGCGCAGCGACGTGGACCAGCTCCTCACCACCATGGTCACCCGGCGCCGATCGGCACCGGCCACCGGCACGGATGCGTTGAGCCTGCTGCTGGCGGCCCACCCAGCGGGCGGCGGCGACCCCGACCCGCACCTGGATCCAGCAAGGAACATCCACCCGCAAGCAGCGGCCCCAGCAGACAACTGGCTCAGCGAGGAGCTTCTGGCCTTGCTGATGGTCGGTCACGAAACCACCGCGACGGCTCTGGGCTGGGCGGTGGAACGGCTGGCGCGCCAACCCGAAACGGCCCGCCGGCTCGCTCGGTCACTCGACGACGGGGAAGACAGCCATCTGTCGGCGTTCATCTCCGAGGTGCTCCGCTGGCGCCCCCCGGTAGTCGATGCCGTCCGGGAACTCCTTCAGCCGGCAACCGTGCTGGGACACAAGCTAACTGCCGGGACGTTGGTCATGGTCTCTCCGGTGCTGGTCCACCACAGCCCGGGCAGCTACCCACAGCCTGACGTCTTCCGGCCTGAGCGCTTCTCCGGGCGTCACCGGAGCCCGGTCGGCGACTGGATACCGTTCGGTGGTGGCCGACGCCATTGCCTGGGGGCCGAGCTCGCCCTCTTCGAGATGCAGGTCGTTCTCCAGCACCTGCTGAAAAGGGTGACCGTCTCACCAGCCAGCCCCCGCCCAGAACGTTGTCGCCTGCACGGGACCATGCTGGTCCCGTCCCGCGGCAGCCAACTCCGCATCACCCCCCGGAGGTCTTCAGCCCCTACTCCGCCGGGGCCAGCGATTGGCTGACTCGGGTGTCGGCGGCTAGAGGCGACCGCCTCTGCTCACAGTTCCTGCCGCTGCTGGAGCGCGTCGTCGACGCCGCGATGGAACCTCGGGTAGGCGTAGATCATCTGCTGGAGCTGTCGGGGCCGGCAGCTGATCGTGGACGGCCACGGCGGGCGTGCCGACCCACTTCACCCGTGCGTGCCCGAGGGGCAACGCTGACGAGGGGTGAACACGAGGTGCTGAGACCCCTTACCGCTGCTTGCGGCCGCTGGATGTCGGGCGTCGGCGATAGACAAGAGGAAGACTGGCCTGATGCGAATCTTGGTGGCCGAGGACGATGTGCGGCTTGCGGCCCTGCTCGAGCAATCGCTGACCGAGGCCGGCTGGACGGTCGATGTGCAACAGCGGGGCCGGGCAGCTTTCGACGCTGCTCTGAGTGAGGGCGGCGGCTTGTACGATGTGCTGCTGTTGGACTGGATGCTGCCGGAGATGGACGGGGTCAGCATGTGTGGCCGGCTGCGAGAGTTCGGCGTCCGCACCCCGGTTCTGATGTTGACGGCGCGGACCTCTGTGCCAGACCGGGGTCAGCGGGCTGGATGCCGGTGCCGACGACTATCTGGTGAAACCTTTCGACCTTGACGAGCTGCTGGCGCGGCTGCGAGCCCTGTACCGCCGGGGCCGCAGTGACGAGGGGGAGGGGGAAGCGCTGCAGGTCGGCGATCTGGTCCTGGATCCGCGGGCCCGCCGCACCACGCGCGGGGCGGTGGAGATCGACCTGTCGGCCCGCGAGTTCGATATTCTGCAGTTGTTGTTGAAACGGGCCGGGCAGCTGGTCACTCGGTTGAACATCCTCGACGAGGTGTGGGACGGCGAAACCGATGTGCGCAGCAACGTCATCGACGTGCACGTGGCGAGCCTGCGGGCCAAGATCGACAAACCGTTCGGCACTGAGACGATCACGACCTTGCGCGGCGCCGGGTACCGCATCGACCACGGCCGTCGATGACCCCCCTTGTGAGCCGGGTCGCCCGACTGCCGCTGCGGGTCCGGCTGGTGTCCGGGTTCTCGGCCACCATGCTGCTCGTGCTCACCGCCGCCGGTGCTTTCGTCTACTGGCGGGTCTCGTTCGCCCTGGACCGGCAGGTCAACCAGGACCTGACCGAGGTGTCGGTGCGGCTCACACCGCTGGTCACCCCATCTGGTCGCCTCGCCCGGGGTGCCCCACCGCTGGCCAGCACCGAGGCCTACCAGGTGCTCGACTTGCACGGCACGGTCCTCACGCACAGCGGGTCGTTGACCGCCGACCCGCTGCTGGCCCCTGCGGTGGCCCGCCGCGCCCTGACCGTGCCGGTGCGCCGAGACATCGGCCAGCTGCTGCCGATCGACCACCAACCCCTGCGCGCCTACGCCACCGCATTACCGCCTGCGCAAACTCAGAAGGCAGCGATCCTGGTCGTCGCCGTCCGCCGCGACCACCGCGACGAGGCGCTCCTGGAGCTCCTGGTCCAGCTGGGCGTGGCCGGTTTCGGGGCCCTGCTGGTCACCGCGTTCGTGGGCGAGCGACTGGCCCGGCTCGCCCTCCGGCCGGTCGAGCGCTACCGCGCCCAGGCCGCGGACATTCTTGCCGGCGCCACAGACGTCCGCCTCGACGTGCCGGCCCGCCGCGACGACGAAGTCACCCGGCTCGGGCACACCCTCAACGCCACCCTCGACGCCCTCCAGGAAGCCCTCGCCAGCGAACGCCGGTTCGTCAACGACGCCAGCCACGAGCTCCGCACACCCCTGACCTTGTTGACGACCCGCGTCCAGCTCGCGCTGCGCCGGCCGCGGACTGTGGCCGACCACGAACACGTGCTCGCCGAAATCCAAACCGATCTGATCCGGCTCACCCAGCTCGCCGAGCAGCTTCTCCAGGTCGGCACCCAACCCGCCACCCTGGATGGCCGGCCCACCGACCTCGCCGACGTCGCCCACCATGAGGTGACCCGCCGCAACTTCCTGAGCGGCCAACCCGACGGGCGCTCACCGGTGCAGCTGCGAGCCTCCGCCGCGGTGCCGGTCACCCTGGGAGACACCCAGGTGGCCCAGCTGCTGGGCAACCTGCTCGACAACGCTGAACTGCACGGGCGGCCACCGGTCACCGTGTACGTCGAGCAGGTACCCGGAGCCGGCCGGTTGGTCGTGGCCGACCACGGGGACGGCATGGACGCCGACCTGCTGGCCACCGCTACCCAACGGTTCACGCGCGCAGCAGAGTCACGGTCCAAGCCCGGTTTCGGGCTCGGACTGTCCCTGGTGGAGTCCACCATCACCCAAGCCGGAGGCGAGCTGCGGCTCTGCTACGCCGGAACCCACCAACGGTTCGGCCGTCCCCACCCCGCCCCCTGCCAGCACGACAACGAGATGACGGTGACCGTCATCCTCCCGGCGCCGGGATCCTGCACGCAGCAGCCCGGCTCTTCATCTTCTCTTCATCCCTGACCGCTTATCGTGATGGAGGTCCTGAGGAATGACCTCCGGTCTGAGACAGGAGGGATCATGGCGAGCCGATCAGCGTCAGCACCCCCACAGCGGACCACGCAGTCTGGTGGCCACGCGCAGTTTCACGCTGGCCGATCCCGGCCGGACGGAACCACGTCCGTCGCCCGCCTCCGACTGCTGAGTGAGCTCCGAGGCGCTGCGGCCGCCAACCTGCACAGGTCGGCCGCAAGCGCACCATGAACACACTGCATCATCTTGACGACCTCCTCATGTGGCAGACCAACTCGTTTGCCCGCATGACCGGCTGGTTGCACGCACCGCTGACCGCGTTCGCCCACTACGGCGTGGTGCTGTTCGCGGTGCTGCTGCTGGGCGGACTGCTGCTGGCTCGAAACCGTTCCGCAAAGACCCTGGCTGCGGCCGGATGGGGCTGCATCGCCGTCCTGGTTGCCGTCGCACTGAACCAGCCCGTCGGGCGTGCGTTCCACGAAGCCCGGCCCTACGACACCCACCCTCAGCTGCTGGTGCTCAGCGGCCGCACCACCGACTTCTCCTTCCCCAGCGACCACGCCGTGATGGCCGGCGCCGTCGCCGGAGCCCTGCTGCTGGTTTCCCGCTGGCTGGGGCTGGTCGCGGTGGCTGCCGCCCTGCTGATGGCTTTCGCCCGGGTCTACATCGCCGCCCACTACCCGTGGGACGTCGTCGCAGGGCTGCTGCTCGGCGGCGCTGTCGCGTTGGCCGGGTGGCTCCTTCTCGCGGTTCCGTTGACCGCGTTCACCGCCTGGCTGCGCCGACAGCCACCCCTGCGGGCGGTGTTCACCGAGCAGCCTCACCCAGCCGGCCCGCGACCGGTCCCGGCAGCGCACCGGAGCACCGCATGAGCGGCATCGTCGACCACATCCTCAACGCCTCCACCTGGACGGTGCTTGGGCTGGTCGGGCTGATCGTGTTCGCCGAAGACGCGTTGTTCGTCGGGTTCG
>JBBQAB010000518.1:0-7139 GCA_038198385.1 Propionibacteriales bacterium | reverse complement strand
GCCGGCGGAGACCATGCCCTGCAGCCACTCGAAGGTCGACCTCATCTCGGGGGTGTCCAGCTGGACCTTCCCGTCGGCGCTGATCGGCTGCTGTCCGGTGCGGCTCAGCGTCCACGCGGCGAACTGGTCCACCGTGGGAAATATCGAGTAGCCGGTCATCTTGCCCGTGGTCAGCTTCTGGGCGGCGGCCTCGAAGTCCGCAACCGTCCAGGTGGTGCTCGGTGCCGTGACGCCGGCCTTGCTGAAGGCGTCCTTGTTGTAGAAAACCACCAGTGGCCCGAAGTCGTAGGGCACCGCGATCTGCTGACCGTCAGCCTGCAGTGCCTCTGAGATGGAGGCGTTGAACTCGCTCATCTTGATCCCGGCCGCTTCCAGCTTGGCCTGGTCGAGCGGGAGCATCAGCTGGGTGATGCTCGGCGCCCGCGGGCCCTGGACGCCGAGGATGCAGCCGACGTCACCGCCGCTGGCCTGGGCGGCCAGCTTGGTCCAGTAGTCGGGGAAGGTCGACGTCTGCAACGTCAGCTTGATGTCGGGGTTGGCCTTGGTGACCATCTCGGACAGGTGGTTCAGCGCGTCCGTCTCCACCTGGGACCCCGACCACATCTGCCAGGTCAGAGTGGTCGCACCGCCACTGCTGGAGCTGCCTGTCGAGCCTCCGCCCGAGCTTCCGCAGGCGGCGAGCCCCAGCGCCAGCACTGTGGTCGCCGCCAAGGCGGCGACTCTGAACCGCACGCGTATCGTTTTCACGAAACTCCTTCGTCACTGAAGTGTTGGCGCTGTCGAACGCAAGGCGGCCCGCAGGAAATGCGGGACCCCAACGGTTAAACACCTGATGTCTGCGCGACATTAGCGAAGGTTCACAACAGGTGTCAAGAGGTCACCTGTTCCTGTGTGGCAGCTCCGACGGACTGCTCGGCTCAGGCCGCGACCATCGACTGCAGCCAGCTCTCGACGCTCGCGACGTGGACCAGAGCGGCGGCCTCCGCGAGTCGGGCGTCCTGCGCTTCGATCGCGGCGAAGATCGCCCGGTGCTCGCCGAGGGTGCGATGGTAGGCATCGGCGTCGATGATTCCGCGCCACACCCGCGTCCGTACGGTGCCGCTGGAGATGCCGGTCAGCACCGAGGCCAGCACCGGGTTCTGGCTGGAGCGCGCGACGGCCGCATGGAAGTCCGTGTCGTACTGGATCAGGTCCTCGTGGGCCGTGGCCCCGGCCATCAGATCGAGGTGACCCCGGATCTCGCGGCGCTGGTCCGGGCTGGCTCGGACGGCAGCGAGTGCCGTCACGCTGGGTTCGATCACTCGTCGCGACTCCAGCAGGTTCAAGATCGAGTCCTCCTGCATCAGCTCGACGGCGGCGCCGATCCCGGTCAGCAGGAGGTTCGGGGTGAGGCTGGTGACGTAGGTCCCGTCGCCTCGGCGCACGTCCAGCACCCGGGCGGTAACGAGCCCGCGGACGGCCTCGCGCAGGCTGGACCGCGAGACGCCCAGCTCGACGCTCAGCTCTGCCTCGGCCGGCAGCCGCTCACCCGGAACGAGGCGCCCGGAGATGATCAGGCTACGCACACGCTCGATGGCCGCTTCGGTCAGTGGGGCTGCCATACCGTCTCCTTTGTCGACGTTCTGACCCCACCGTGGGGCGGTAAACATCAGGTCTATAGTGATCGCGAGCGCTTGGGTCAGCCTACGTTTTCTGCGCTCTCCCATCGTCTCGGCGCCAAGGTCCTTCGGCGCCCCGATCCTCGGAGCCTCGTCATGTCGAGCCGCACCAGCACCTCCACCGTCACCGGTCTCGAGGTGCACGACGTCCGCTTCCCCACGTCGCGCTACCTCGACGGCTCTGACGCGATGAACCCTGAGCCGGACTACTCCGCCGCCTACGTGGTGCTCCGAACCGATGACCCGGACGGGTTCGAGGGTCACGCACTCGCGTTCACGACGGGCCGGGGAAACGATGTGCAGGCGAACGCCATCGCCACCCTCGCCGCCCATGTGGTCGGGATGAGCACCGCCGAGCTGTGCGAGGACCTGGGCGCCTTCTCTCGCCGGCTCGTGCACGACCCGCACCTGCGCTGGCTCGGTCCCGAGAAGGGGGCCATGCACATGGCGATCGGCGCCGTGGTGAACGCCGCGTGGGACCTGGCCGCCAAGCGGGCGGGGCAGCCGCTGTGGGATTTTCTCGCCTCCATGACGCCCGAGCAGCTGGTCGCCCAGGTCGACTTCCGCTGGCTGTCCGACGCTCTCACCCCCGAGGAGGCCCTTGCCCTGCTCCAGCGCGCCGAGCCGGGCCGGGAGAAGCGGCGCGCTCAGCTGCTCGACTCGGGTTACCCGGCCTACACCACCACGCCCGGGTGGCTGGGCTACTCCGACGACAAGCTTGCCCGGCTGGCCAAGGAGGCGGTCGAAGACGGCTTCACCCAGATCAAGCTCAAGGTCGGGGCCGACGTCGAGGACGACGTCCGACGGATGGGTGTGGCGCGGGCCGCGGTCGGGGAGGACGTACGGATTGCCGTCGACGCCAACCAGCGGTGGGACGTCGGCCCCGCGATCGAGTGGATCCGACAGCTCGCGCCGTTCCATCCGTACTGGATCGAGGAGCCCACCTCCCCGGACGACATCCTGGGGCATGCGGCGATCCGCCGGGCGGTACACCCGATCAAGGTAGCGACCGGGGAGCATGTGGCCAACCGGGTGGTGTTCAAGCAGCTGCTGCAGGCGGGCGCGGTAGACGTCGTTCAGATCGACGCGGCCCGGGTCGCCGGGGTGAACGAGAACATCGCCATCTTGTTGCTCGCGGCCAAGTTCGGCGTCCCGGTGTGCCCGCACGCCGGCGGGGTGGGCCTGTGCGAGATGGTGCAGCACCTGTCGATGTTCGACCTGGTGGCCGTGTCGGGCACGACCGAGGACCGGATGATCGAGTACGTCGACCACCTGCACGAGCACTTCCTCACCCCCGTCCAGCTGCGTGACGGGCACTACGTCGCACCCAGGGCGTCCGGGATGGGCGCCCAGATGTACCCGCAGAGCTTGGCCGACCACCTCTTCCCGAGCGGCCCGGTCTGGAGCAGCTGACCGGCAGACCCCGACCAACGCCGGTGCGGTCCACGCGCCGGCCTGTCACGACGACAAGGACACCCATGGAATACACCACCCTCGGCCGTTCCACGATGACGGTCAGCAAGATCTGCCTGGGCACGATGCATTTCGGCCCCAAGGCCTCGGAGGAAGAGTCCCACAGGATCTTGGACAAAGCGCTCGAGATGGGCATCACGTTCATCGACACGGCCAACGTCTACGGGGCCGACGCCGGGAAAGGCCGCTCAGAAGAGATCGTCGGCAGTTGGCTGGCGGCACGTCCGGGTGTCCGGGACGAGATCGTCCTGGCCACCAAGGTCTACCACTCGATGACCCCGTCCTGGGCGCCGAACGAGGGCCCCGGCTTCTCGGCGTACAAGGTCCGCAAGCACCTGGCGGACTCGCTCCGCCGCCTGCAGACCGACCACATCGATCTCTACCAGATCCATCACATCGACCGACACGTCTCCTACGAGGAGCTGTGGGGGACCTACGAGAAGGCGGTGGCCGACGGGGACGTGCTGTACGCCGGGTCGAGCAACTTCTCTGGCTGGGGTCTGACGAAGGCCCAGCTGAACGCCTGGAAGCGCGGCTTCACCGGCTTCGTCTCCGAGCAGACCCAGTACAACCTGCTGAGCCGCGTGCCCGAGATGGAGGTGCTCCCGGCGGCCGAGGACCTCGGCATCGGCGTGATGGCGTACATGCCGCTCGCGGGTGGGCTACTGACGGGAAAGACGGAGTCCTACGACGGCAGCCGCACCAGGCAGGTGGAGGAGGAGTACGGCATCACAATCGGACCGGAGAACTCCCAGTTCCGGGACTTCTCCGCCCTTTGCCGCGAGCTTGGCGAACCGGACGGTGTGGTCGCGACAGCCTGGGTGCTGCAGCACCCCGCGGTCGACAGTGCGATCGTCGGCGTCCGCACGGTCGAGCAGCTCGACGGGCTGAACCGGGCCGCAGAGCTGGTGCTGGAGCCCGCAGTGATGGAGCGGCTCGACTCGATCTTCAACATCAACAACGGCCGACGGATCGGTCCTGGCGCCTCGCCGGAGGCGCACTCCTGGTGAGGCACAGCGGGTTCGCTCCCTGAGCTCGTCGAGGGGTGCGTGCGGCTCCGGTGCCCGAGCTTGCCGCCAGGCCCTTTCACCCGGTACCGAGCCTCAGCGCGCCGGGCTCGACCTCCTCGACCGGCACCAGGTCCAGACCCAGCGGGTTCGTGTCCTTCACATTGATCCCCCTCCCCAAGGAGCAGCATGGTGGAACGCATTGCCCTGCACACCCGGTTGAAGGCCGGGCGCGAGCTCGACTACGAGCGGATCCACGCGACGGTCCCTGACGAGCTCGACCACCGGCTGCGGGCGGCCGGCGTCCGGGCCTGGTCGATCTGGCGAAGCGGGCGAGACCTCTTCCACCTGGTCGAGGTGGAGGACTACGCGGCCATGCGCCGGATGCTGGCCGACGACCCCGTGAACCTGGCCTGGCAGCTGCAGATGTCTGAGCTGCTTGAGGTCGAGGACGACTACTCCGGTGACGACCAGGGCATCCCCCTGGTCTGGAGACTGCCGTGACCGGGCCAGCCATCCCTGCCCTGGGCTACGGAGCGGCCGCTCTCGGCAACCTTTACCGGGCGATCGGTGACGAGGAGGCGCACTCCGTGGTGGATGCCGCGTGGGCGGTGGGAATCCGGCACTTCGACGTGGCCCCCCACTACGGCCTTGGCCTCGCCGAACGCCGGCTGGGGCAGGCGCTCGCGACCCGGCCGCGGAGCGACTACCTGCTGTCGACGAAGGTAGGACGGCTGCTCGAGCCCAGTCCCGAGACGGCCCACCTCCTCGATGACGGCTTCGTCGTGCCCTCGGACCTCCGGCGGGTGTGGGACGCCTCTGAGGCCGGCATCCGGCGAAGTCTTGCCGCCAGCAGCGAGCGGATGGGGATCGAGCGCTTCGACATCGCCTACCTCCACGACCCGGAGGAGAACATCCCGGCCGGCGGCTCGCTGGACGCTGTGCTGGCCGAGGCGTTGCCCGCCCTGACCCGGCTCCGGGATGAGGGGGTGGTGAGTGCCGTTGGGGTCGGCTCCAAGTCGACCGTAGCCCTGCTGGCCGCAGTCCGCACCGGGCTGATCGACGTGGTCATGGTTGCCGGTCGGTACACGTTGCTCGAACAACCGGCCGAGGCGGAGCTGCTCCCGGCCTGCCTGGTGAACGGGGTCCGCGTCGTGGCAGCCAGCATCTTCAACTCGGGCGCCCTGGCCGAGGACGTACCCCGCCCGGACCTGCCCTACGAGTACGGACCGATGCCGCCGGCCCTCCTCGAGCGCATCGCCCGGCTCGCCGAGGTGTGTCAGCGGCACGGCGTCAGCCTGCCGGCCGCCGCGCTGCGCTTCCCCTTGCGCCACTCGGCGGTGGCCGGGGTGGTGGTCGGCGCCCAGTCGGCGCACCAGATCCAAGAGACCGCAACGCGGTACCGCCAGGCGGTGCCGGAGGCACTCTGGGCCGAACTGGTCGACCTCGCCGCCGGGCCCGCGGTCGCCGGATCCGACCGGTGATCGAGCCCGCTGGCGCCGTTCGGTCGGGCATCGTCGACGCCCACCTGCACATCTGGGACCTCGCCACGGGGGACTACACCTGGAACACGGCTGCCCTCGGGCCGGTACACGCGACCTTTGGTGCTGCTGAGGCCGCCCAGACGCTGGCCCCGGCCGGGGTCGACCTCGCCGTCCTCGTCCAGGCGGCCGATACCACCGGTGACTCCGAACGGATGTTCGCCGCCGCCGCTCATCATCCCTGGGTCGCCGGGGTCGTCGCCTGGATCCCCCTGGACAATCCACCCCTAGCCCTGCGGTTGCTCGACCGATGGGGTGAGACAGGACGGCTCTGTGGGGTTCGACAGCTGCTGCACGACCTCCCCAACCCCGACCTGCTCGACACCCCCGCGGTGCGCACGACCCTGTCCGCCGTGGCTGCGCGCGGGCTCCCGCTCGACATCCCGGACGCCTGGCCCCGGCTCTGGCCAGCGGTGTCGCGACTGGTCACCGAGATGCCCGAGCTCACGGTTGTCCTGGACCACCTCGGCAAGCCACAGCTTGAGCTCGGCGCAGAAGACCCATCCTCGACGCGCGAGGAGTTTCGCCGCTGGGAGCTCGCCCTGCAGCTGCTGGCCGAGCACCCGTCGGTGGTAGCTAAGCTGTCGGGGCTCGACGCGTCCGTCGCCTCCTGCGTGACCCCCGACGCCCAGGTCATTGCCCCCGCGGTAGAAGCGGCCCTCCAGTCCTTCGGCGCGGACAGGCTGATGTTCGGCGGGGACTGGCCCATGAGCCTGGGCAGGATCTCCTACCGCAGTCTTTTGACCGAGGTCCGCGAAGCATTGGCCGGACTGAGTCGAGCCGAGCAGGACGCCCTGCTGCGGGGAACGGCGGAACGGGTGTACGGCTTGCCTCTGTCTCGACCCGCGTGACCGAACGGGGCGCCCCGCCCCCGCACTTCGTTGACGACGTTCGAGTCGGGGTCTGCCGTCGGGACCGGGACGAGGGCCGTGTCACCGCCCCTGTGGCCGCTCCCCGGACCTTTCCTCGTCGAGGTCCGTCTGGGCCCGGTCCAGGGCGGCCCAAGCGGCTGACGCGACGTCGTGCAGACTGCGGTCGTCTCGGTCACCGAAGACAGACCTCGCCACCTCGATGGCGGCGGTTGAGAACAAGGCCGGACAGTAGTCAGCGGCGAGCCGTGCCACCATCCCGACAAGCTCGAGATGCGGATCTGGTCCCGATCGCGATCTGATGGTTCGTCACGCTGTAGGGCACCGCGAGAGTGGCCCGCCCGTGTGGGGTCGCGTAGGAGAGGATCCCTCCTGGGCTTCCGCGAGGCGGGACCAGTACCAGTCGGGCGGACCCCTGTCGATGGTGCGGCTGTCGGCGACCGAGAGCGAAGAGATCGGAAGTCCTGCCTGGGTTTTCGTGCACGTGTGGATGGGCCAGCCCGTTCGACGGAACGGGGTACGCCAGACGGGCGCCCACTGAGTGAGGGTGTCTTATCGGCAAGCTGAGATCTGTGAGGAGGCGCCAGGTTT
>JBBQAB010000517.1:0-2499 GCA_038198385.1 Propionibacteriales bacterium | reverse complement strand
GTGCAGCTCGGTGTCGACGTGGGCCCAGTCGAACCAGGAGATCTCGTTGTCCTGGCAGTAGGCGTTGTTGTTGCCACCCTGGGTCCGCCCCATCTCGTCGCCACCCAGGATCATCGGGACCCCGGCCGACAGCAGCAGCGAGGCCATGAAGTTGCGGTGCATCCGGTTCCGACGGGCCCGTACGCCCGCGTCCTCGGTGGGGCCCTCCGCGCCGGAGTTCGTCGACTTGTTGTCACTCTCGCCGTCGTTGTTGTCCTCGCCGTTGGCCGCGTTGTGCTTGTTGGTGTAGGCCGTCAGGTCGGCGAGGGTGAACCCGTCGTGGGCGGTGATGAAGTTGACGCTGCACAGCGGGGAGCGCCGGTCCGGCTCGTAGATGTCCGGGCTGCCGAGCAGCCGGTTGGCCACGTTGCTGATCTCGCTGTCGGCGCCGCCCCAGAAGTCGCGGATGTCGTCACGGAACTTGCCGTTCCACTCCGACCAGTCGGCCGGGAAGCCGCCGACCTGGTAGCCCTGGGTGTCCCACGGTTCCGCAATCATCTTGACCGGGGCCAGGACCGGGTCCTGATGGACCAGGGTGAGGAACGCGCTGTGGATCTCGGCGTTGCCGTCCTGGCGGGTCAGGGTGGTGGCGAGGTCGAAGCGGAACCCGTCCACGTGCATCTCGGTCACCCAGTAGCGCAGCGAGTCCATGATCAGGGCCAGTGCGGCCGGGTGGCCGACGTTCAGGCTGTTGCCCGTGCCGGTGGTGTCGAAGTAGCGCGAGCGCTCCTCCTCGACCAGCCGGTAGTAGGAGCCGTTGTCGATGCCCTTCATCGAGATCGTCGGGCCCATGTGGTTGCCCTCGGCGGTGTGGTTGTAGACCACGTCGAGGATGACCTCGAGGCCGGCCGCGTGCATCGCCTTCACCATGGCCTTGAACTCCGCGACCTGGGCGCCACCGTCGCCGGCCGAGCTGTAGTCGCCGTGCGGGGCGAAGAAGCCGAAGCTGTTGTAGCCCCTGTAGGTGCGGAGGTCCCTCTCGAGCAGGTGGGAGTCCTGGGCGAACTGGTGCACTGGCAGCAGCTCGACCGCGGTGACGCCGAGGTCGGTGAGGTAGGCGAGGGCGGCCGGGTGGGCCAGGCCCGCGTACGTCCCACGGATCTCCTTGGGCACGTCGGGGTGGGTCTGGGTGAAGCCCTTGACGTGCACCTCGTAGATGACGGTCTGGTCGAGCGCCGTACGCGGGGCGACGTCGGCGCCGCCCTCGTCCCAGTCGAAGCGGCGGTCGGCGACGACGGAGCGGGCCATGGCCGCGGCGGAGTCGGCCGGGTTGAACTCGTCCGGGTCGCTGAACCGGTGGCTGAAGACCGACTCGTCCCAGTCGATCTCGCCCTCGACGGCGGTCGCGTACGGGTCGAGCAGCAGCTTGTGCGGGTTGTGGCGCAGACCGTTGGCGGGGTCCCACGGGCCGTGCACGCGGAGCCCGTAGCGGGTGCCGACGCCGGCGCCCTCGACCAGGCCGTGGAAGACATGGCCCGACTTCTCGTTGAGCCGGTGGGCCGTCTCCTGACCCTGGTCGTCAAAGGTGCAGACGTCGACCGCGTCCGCGGTATCGGAGTAAACGGCGACGTTCAGGCCGCTCGATCTGACCGTGGCTCCGAGCGGGTAGGGCCGGGAGACGGTGTCCTGGGTGATGATCACGGGCCCCATTATGGAGCCTCGCCCCGCCCCTTCCCCGTTCTCCGGTCCAGCCCGTGGCTGCGGTCCGGGAGCCGCGCCGTACGGGGGGACTTGGACAACCCTGTGAGGATGACGGTGTGGCTCGTGCGAAGAAACCGGCATCTGGGACCGACATGGTCCGGTCGCTGGCCGTGATCTTGATCCCGGTCGTCATCCTCAGCATCCTGTTCACCCGGAACGTCGACCACCCGCCGGTCAAGGTCGTGGACTGGAACCCGGTGCTGACCACCGCCCGGCAGCAGTCGCCCTATCCGGTGCTGGCTCCCACCTCGGTGCCGGAGGGTTGGCGGGCCACGGTGGTCTCCTGGGCCCGGAAGGGCGAGAGCGTCGCCGGGGCCGCCCCTGCCTCGGCCAACACCTGGCAGCTCGGCTTCCTGACCGACGACAACATCTTCGTGGCCATCAACCAGCGCGACGTCGACACCCAGACGATGGTGGCCAGCCAGACCCGGGATGGCGTGGCCGACGGTGAGAGTGCGGTGAACGGCACGGTCTGGAAGCGGCTCGCGAGCCCCGACGACCGCACCCACGCCCTGGTGCTGGCCACCCCCGAGGTGACCACGGTGGTCTCCGGCGACCTCAGCTACGAGGTGCTGGACAGCTACGCCGCCACCCTGGCCTCCGCCTAGCCCAGAACCGCGAGCCCCAGAACCCCGGAGCCCGGAACTCCTGGGGCCAAGACCCCCCGAAGCCCGGAACGCCGGGCCCGGAGACCCAAGCCCCGAGCTCGCGGGTGAGGAGGGTGGGTGGGTCAACCCTGGGGGTCGGGACGTTCGGCGG
>JBBQAB010000516.1:0-3023 GCA_038198385.1 Propionibacteriales bacterium | reverse complement strand
GGAAGATCGTCAGCAGGTCGTGCATCGTGACCCCCCGGGTGACGGGGACCTGGAACGAGTGGTCCTCGTGGATGTCGACACCCTGGTTGAAGAAGGAATAGCTGCCCAGACCCCACGCCTCGTGAGTCTTGACCGCGTCGGTGACCAGGTAGGCCACGTAGCCGTTGACGCCGTGGTCGGTCCACGCCGCCTGGTTGGGGACGTCGTAGGGGAGCTCGTTCTGGAAGAACACCGTACGGCCGCGCTCGCCCCGCCAGATGACCTCGGTCTTCTGGTAGTGCTCGACGAACAGACCCGTCGCGGTGACGTCGTCACCGTTGACGATGACGCCGGTGTCGGCGGTGTTCTGGGTCCAGCCGACGCCCTCGCCGTGGTCGGCGCGCCAGGCCCAGATGTCGTCCAGGATGACGTGGTCGCTGTTCACGACCAGGCTGACCGTGGCCTTGCCCAGGTGCGGGCCGCCGATCCGGAAGAACACGTCCTGCAGGGCGGTCGGGTTGGCCGCGCTGCTGCCGTGGGAGCCGTGCCCGTGGTCGTCCTTGCCGTTGCCGTCCTTGCCGTTGCCGGCGGTGTCGTCGTGGCCCTTGCCGCCGCGGCCCTTGTCGTCGTGACCCTTCTCGCCGTGCGAGGTGCCGATCTCCACCAGCACCTGGGAGTTCTTGACACCCGCGTCGATGGTCAGACCGGCGAGGTCGACGCCCTGGACGTCCGCCACCGAGATGGCGGTGTTGCCCTGGGTGGGGATGAAGGTCGCCAGGCCCAGACCGAGAACCACCGTGTCGGCGCGCTTGACGTCGACGGAGCGGTCGAGGTCGTAGACCCCCGGGGTGACCAGGAGGTTCTTGCCCCGGGCCAGCTCCTTGTTGAGGGTCTTGGCCGAGTCACCGAGGTGGGTGACGTAGAAGTCGGCCAGCGGGATGGAGCGGCCCGGAGTGGCGCCGTTCGCCCAGGTTGTGCCAACGGAATTCGTCCGCGGCGCGGGAACGAAGACGTTCCAGGCTCCGGCGCCGTCGATGTAGAGGTACGGCTTCTCCCGGCTGGCCGGGGTGGTGGCCAGGGTGGTGTACGGACCGCAGGCTTTGGCGGGGTCCGGGTCGGCGACGGCCGGGAAGCACTGGGCCGGGGCGCCTTCGACGCCGGAGAACACCTGGTTCCAGACGCCGTTGGACCAGGACCCGATGCTCGAGTCGCGCGTGTAGAACTGCTGCTGCGATCCGTTGATCACGTCGCCGGCCTTGCTGTCGGCGACGAACCCACCGCTGGCGAAGGACGGCCCGGTGCAGTAGTCCATGAAGGTGAGGTTGCCGCCGGTGACGTTGACGCGCCGCATGGGTGCGGCCTGGGAGACGGCCCAGAAGTTGGCTGAGGAGTGGCACCCCTCGCCGCCCTTGACGCTGATGGTCAGGTTGGAGACCCCGCGCCAGAAGTTGTTCAGGGCGATGCACTGCCCGTTCTCGCACTGGTTGTAGACGTCGACGTGGCCGTTGATGGTGACGTCCGTCGGGGACTTCCCCAGACCGATGACCTCGGTGTAGTAGCCGACCTCCACGATGAGGGGGGTGGCTGCGGTGCCGTAGGTGCCCGGCTTGAACATCAGGGCGTAGCGCTGGGTGCCGAACTGGTTGGCGATCTGCTCGTCGCGGACCGCGTCGACTGCCTTCTGGATGTCGGCCGTGGACATGCTCGGGTCGAAGATCTTGACGTTGGGGCCGAGGTCGGGCTGGGTGACGGCCGGGGTCTTGGGGGCTGCGTCCGCCGCAGCGATCGGGCTCAGGGCCACCGCGCCGAGCAGGGCGACGACCGAGAAGAAGGCGAGCGTACGGCGATGGCGCCGCCGGGGTGGAGCGTCGGAGTCGCTCCGGCGCTCGGGGTGGGACAGGGGGTTCAACGTGACTCCTTCGTCAGCGTTCCTCCCTGGCGTTGTCGCCGAGGAGATTCTCACCGTACGGACGCACGACGCAGTCAGCGCCGGACGTCGTGGGCGGGGGGTAACCGCGTACGATCCTCGCTGCGGACGTGCCCGTCAAGAGCCGGTGAGGGCCGGGGCGCTACGCGAGGAGGTCCGCGCCGCACCTGAGGCAATGGGGTCCGGAGCGCTCGTCCAGACCGCCGCAGGCCGGGCACACCTGCGCCAGCCAGCAGACGGGCTCCCCGCCGTCGGGGTCGGGCGCCGGCGCCTGCAGCCGGGGTGCGGCCAGGGAGCCCACGTCGGGGTCCGGCTGGGCCAGGCGGTCCAGCACGAGGTCGGCCCAGGCCAGCAGCCCGACCAGGTCGATCGCGTACGGCGGGTGGTCGACGTAGTCGCTGAGGCGCCGGCGGGCACGCAGGGTCAGGCTGGCGGCACCGGCGAGGTTGCCGCGGCGCAGGTGGGTCAGGCCGACGGCCAGCTGAGCCAGTCCCTGCCAGAGCTCGCGTTCCTCGGGGGCCGAGATCTTCCAGGTGCCCTCAAGGACCTCGTGGGCGTGGAACGGCAGGCCGTCGTCCAGCAGCCGTTGCGCCTCCCGGAGGGCGGCGAGCGGCGGCAGCGCCACGTCGTCGGGGATCCGGGCCACGCCGGTCGCCCCGTGCGGCAGCGGCCGGCCCAGCCCGTCCCGCGGCCGCGCGTTCCGCGCCCGGCCAGCGTCATCCCGGTCCCGATCGCCCATCCCGCCGTGCTCCGCTCCGATCGGTGAAAAGACCAGACAAGCAGCCGCGTGCCCGACCGTCAATCGATCTGCCGGGCGGAACCGACGGGGGAAAACGGGAGTAGCGGCGGGCACGGGCCGCTGATGCGGCAGTCTGGTGCCAGCAGAAGGAGATCCCATGGACATGAAGCTCGAGCTCATCCCCGTACCGGTCAGCGACGTCGACCGGGCCAAGACGTTCTACACCGAGAAGCTCGGTTTTGCTCTGGACGTCGACGTGACCCCGATGGAGGGGATGCGCGTCGTGCAGCTCACGCCCCCGGGCTCGGCCTGCTCGATCGTGATCGGGACCGGCATGGGCGAGCTGACCGACCGTACCCCGGGCACGGTCAAGGGCCT
>JBBQAB010000515.1:0-8017 GCA_038198385.1 Propionibacteriales bacterium | reverse complement strand
TGTCCCCGGGCGTCACCCGCGCCATCCCTCGCTCCGACGGGGCGTTGGTGTCCGCAGCCGGGCGGTACTGCTCCCTGCCGGGGGATGGCGTGGCCCACGTCGAGCCGGCTGCAGCGGGGACAGGAGTGCTCCGTGCGCGTTGAGATCAAGGACGCCGACCCCGGGGCCCGGTGCTGGAACCGCGACGCGGTCCGCGCGTACGCCGACGAGGTCACCGCCAAGGAGGAACGGCTCACCGCCGCCAACCCGGACCTGACGGTCCTGCCGGGGGTCGTGAAGTGCTACGGCTGCGAGGTCCAGGACTACGACTACGCCGACAAGTGCACCGCGCGCCTGACCCGGACTCGCTACGCCGTGCCGGAGGAGATCGCCCCGCGTGAGGCCGACGCCCAGGTGTCGCTGCAGGAGATTCCCGGGCTCGCCACCGTACGGCCCGAAGGGGACCCGACCCCGGCTACGCCGGGCACCTCGGCCCAGCCCACCGTGTCGACCCAGGGCCCGGGTGCCTCACGGCCGGTGGGCTCGGCTTCTGGTGACGCGGGGCACGGCAAGCGCCCGAGCCTGCGGGGTCTCTTCCACCGCTGAGGCCTCACCCCGCGCCCGTCAGGTCCGGGGAAGACCGACCCGGTCGAGACTGCGGTCCCACAGGCCGGCCGCCAGCTCGCCGTCGTAGGCCTGCGGGTTGGTGGCAGCGACCTTCTTCTTCTCGTAGTAGGCGCCGGGCTGCCAGTCCTGGCCCGGCGTCGTCTCGGCCAGCCAGACCAGCTGGCGGGCGCCCTTCTCGGGGCTGACGAGCATCAGGTGCTTGAGCGGGGTGTGGTAGACGAACCGCAGCAGGCTGGTGCTCCCGGCAGCGAAGTTGGTGGCCACGATGCCGGGGTGGAAGGCGGCCGCGAAGAGTCCCTGGTCGCCGAAGCGCCGCTGGAGCTCGCGGGTGAAGAGGATGTTCGCCAGCTTGCCGTCCCCGTACGCCTGGTTCGGGTTGTAGCCCGCCGCGTTGTCGAGGTCGTCGAGGTTGAGCCGGCCGAACAGCCGCGCCGCGATGCTGGAGGTGTTGATGACGGTGGCCTGGCTGGCCAGCAGGGTGTCCAGCAGCAGGTTGGTGAGCAGGAACGGAGCCAGGTGGTTGACCTGGAACGTCTTCTCGTGGCCGTCCTCGGTCAGGGTCCGGTCGCCCATCACGCCGCCCGCGTTGTTGGCCAGGACGTCGATCCGAGGGTGCCGCTCGGCGAGCGTGGCGGCCAGGGTGCGGACCTCGCCCAGCCGGGCGAAGTCGGCCACGTGGTACTCGGCCCCGACCTCGCCGGCGACGGCCGCCGTCTTCTCGGCGGACCGGCCCACCACGACAACGGTCTCGCCGGCGGCGGTCAGCTCGCGGGTCGCAGCGGCGCCGATGCCGTCGCTGGCGCCGGTGATGATGATGGTGCGTCCGGGCATGGGTCGTCCTTGGTCGCTTGCGGTCGGGTCTGGGCGGCACCATCGTGGCATCTGAGGCCAACTGCCGGCGGCGTCACTCCGAAAACCAGCACCAGTGGTGGGGTCCGGGCTCCATTCCCGTCTGAGCCGGTCGGCGCCGCGGCACTGGCGCCAGCTTCTCGGGGCTCAGTGTCCAGGCTCAGTGCCCAGGCTCAGCGGCCAGGGAGTCCCGGGCGGTCCGCAGGGCCTGGATCCGCGCTCCGGTCAACGGGCCGGCGGAGCCGAGGGCAGCCGTACGCAGCTCGGTCGGGACCGCCGTCTGTTCGGCGAACCGGGCGGCCAGCCGGTCGACGAAGCCGGGCGCGGTGCCCCAGGGCCCGCCCACCACGATCCCGGCCGGGTTGAGCAGGGCGGCGACCGAGCAGAGGGCGCCGGCGACCGCGTTGACCACCGACTCGGCCAGCGCGCTCCCGAGGTCCTGGGATACCAGCCGCTGCAGTCGTTCGACGTCCAGCGCGGGGGAGCCGGGCCGCAGCAGCCCGTAGGCCGCCAGGCTCGGGGTCAACGGGAGGCTGCGCCCGTCGGGGCCTTCGGTGAGGACGTGGGCCAGCTCTCCGGCTAACCCCCGTCGGCCGTGCACCACCGCCCCGTCGGCGACGACCGCGGCGCCGACCCCTGCACCCAGGAAGCAGAAGACGAGGTCGTCGAGGTCCTGGGCGTTGCCTTCGTGGTGCTCGGCGAGGGCGGCCCAGTTGACGTCGTTGTCGACCTGGAGCTCGACCCCGACCAGGTCCTCGACGAGCGCGCGCGGGTCCAGCTCGTCGAGCAGGAAGGGGGAGTGGGGCAGCCGGACCAGCCGCCCGGTGTCCTGGTCGACCGGGCCCGCCACGCTGAGCGTCGAGCCTCCGACCGTGCCGCCGACCTCGGCTCGCGCCGCCTGCACCGCCTCCCGGAGCACCGGTCCCAGCCGGGCCGCGTCGATCGGGGCGTCGACCGGCCGTGCGACCCGGGACAGCACGGTGCCGCGGACGTCCGAGGTCTCGACCACCACCCCGTCCGGGCCCGCCGACAGGGCGACCGCGAGCGCGCGGGCCGGCGGCAGCCGGTAGAAGGTGCCCGCGGGGCCCCGCTTGCCGACCTGACGGCCCGACTCTGTGAGCCGGTCGGCGGCTAGCAGCCGCCGTACGCTCTCCGACACTGTGGGCTTGGAGATGCCGGTGCGGGCAGCGATCTCGGCCCGCGTGAGCTCCGGGGCCACGACCAGCTGCGCGAGCACCCGGCGGTCGGTGACGCGCCGGACCAGGTCCAGGGACGGCAGCGCGCCCTCGTCGGCCGGTTCGGTCATAGGCCCTCGCGCTCTAGTGGTTAGGTCTCCTTGCAACTCTAGCGGACGGCGCGTACGGTGGTCCGCAGTGAGTAATCAGGACTCCTTACCACTAGCGCTGACCTGGAGTCCGCCACCGGAGGACACCGATGACCGCCACCGTGAACCCGCTGCTCTCCAGCCTGACCGGGCTGCCGCACTGGGAGACCCCGCCCGCCGACCTCGGTGCCGCGACCCGGGAGATCAAGGCCGCCATCCGCGCCCGGATCGCGGCCTCGGGCCGAAGCGTCGAGGCGGTCCTGGCCGAGATCGAGACGTTCGTCGCCGCGGAGGTCGCCGACATCGTCGCCACCCGGGAGCGGGGCGAGGAGGTCTGGCCGGTGATCGCGTACGCCGACGTCGCCGCCGGCACCGTGACCCCCGACCAGCTGGCCCAGGTCCGGCGCCGTGGCTGTGTGGTCATCCGTGGCCATTTCGAGCGGGACCAGGCCGAGCAGTGGGACCGCGACATCGTGGACTACGTCGAGGGCAACCAGTTCTTCGAGACCTACACCGGACCGGCCGACGACTTCTTCGGCACGCTCGAGATGTCCAGACCGGAGATCTACCCGGTCTACTGGTCGAGTGCGCAGATGGAGGCTCGCCAGCATCCGCGGATGGCGACGGTCCAGGCCTTCCTGAACCGGCAGTTCGTGAGCGAGAGTGACGGCCACCGCTGGTTCGACCCGGACCGCGACACGCTCTACCCCGACCGGATCCGCCGTCGCCCGCCCGGGGCCGACTCCGGCGGCCTGGGGACCCACCTCGACCCCGGCACCCTCGACCTGTGGATGGCCGAGGGCTACCAGCAGCACTTCCGGCACCTCTTCGCCGGTGACTTCGCGGCGTACGACCCGTGGGACGCCTCCTACCGCACCGACGCCAGCCAGTATCCGGGGTCGACCATGTGCTCGGCCTTCCGCACCTTCCAGGGCTGGACCGCGCTCAGCGAGATGCCCCACGACCAGGGCGTGCTGCACACGGTTCCCATCCCCAAGGTCATGGCCTACCTGATGCTGCGGCCCCTGGCCGAGGACGTGCCCGCCGAGGACATGTGCTCGGTGCAGCTCAACCGGACCTTCCCGGTCCTGCCCCGCTGGCACGAGGCCCTGCTGCCCGCGGTCTCGGCGATCCCGTCGGTGCAGCCCGGCGACTCGGTCTGGTGGCACTGTGACATGGTGCACGCGGTGGCGCCGGTCACCGACCAGCAGGGGTGGGGCAACGTCATGTACATCCCGGCCGCACCCTGGTGCGACAAGAACGAGGCGTATGCCGCATCGGTGCGGGAGGCCTTCGTGGCGGGCCGCAGCCCGGCCGACTTCCCGGCCGAGGACTACGAGGCCTTCTGGCCCGACCGCTGCGCTCTGGCCGACCTGAACAAGACCGGCCGCCGGGGTCTGGGTCTGTAGGCCTCTCGCCAGCAGCGAGGATGGGTGCCACGGCCCGTCCTCGCTACGACCGTGACACCCCTGCACTGGACACGCTCGGGGCTGGGCACGCTGGGATTGCGCACGCTGGGGTTGGGCACGCTGGGATTGCGCACGCTGGGGTTGGGCACGACCGGGCGACCCCGACCGCCGTCGTGCGATGGCCGCCCCCGACAACGGAACGCGGCTCGTGCGTGCGGTGCACCGGGTGGTGGGCACGAGGGCCGTCTGGTGGTGGCGGCCGGACTGCTGGCCCTGCACCCGGGCGGCTGGTTCCTGGTCGCGCTGGTGGCCGGGGCCCAGTTCGGGGCGGAGCTGCTGGTGCTGCGCAACGACGCCCGGGCCCTGGTCTTCATCACCCCGCTGGCCCTGCTGATGACAACGTTGGGCGGCCCGCCGGACGTGCCTCAGCCGGTGGGACCGCGCGGTCGAGACCCTGCTGGACATCAGCATGGGGGTCCTCGCCACTCTCGCGTGGTCGGAACGGGAGCGCTCGGACCTGGCGGCACCGGCGGTCGGCTAGCTGCGTCGCCGTGCGCCCCGTTCCTGTCGGTGGTGGCTACTAGCATGCGAGACGTGTCCGCCGCCTGGAAGTCGCTGCTCAGCAACGAGGCGATCGCGACGATGGTCGGACCCGACGCCTTCGCCCGCGGGATGGCGTACGCCCGCAGCGGCCACGTGCACGACGTCAGCTTCGACGACCAGGCCCTGACCGTCTCGGGACGGGTCAAGGGCACCTACCGCGACGACTACGCGGTCACGGTGGCGCTCGGGGCCTCGCCCTCGGGTGCCGTCACGGCCTACCGGGGCCAGTGCTCCTGCCCGGTCGCCCTGGACTGCAAGCACGCCGCCGCGGTCCTCGTGGTCGCGCGGCACCAGGCCGCCCTGCCTGCTCCCGAGCGGCCCGAGTGGGAACGCACGCTGAGTGCACTGGTGGCGGCACCGGTCCTGCCCTCGGCCGAGACGGCGGCGCCGCTGGCCCTGGAGTTCGGGGTCGAGAAGATCCCGGCCTTCCGCGGCTACCCGGGGCGGCAGGACCTGCGGATCCGACCCGTACGGCCGGGGCGGAAAGGCGCCTGGGTGCGCTCGGGGATCTCGTGGGAGGACCTGGACTTCGTCGCCCGCTCTTACCGACCCGAGCACCGCGAGCTGCTGCTGCAGTTCCGGGCCGCCGCCGGGGCAGGGGCTCGCTACGCCCTGCCCCGCAGCCCGTGGCTTTCGCTGGGCACGGTGACCGCGGCGTTCTGGGGCCTGCTGGACCAGGCCTCGGCCGTCGGGTTGACCCTGCTGGCCGAGAAGCCGCTCCTGGGTCCCCTGCGCTCGGAGCGGCCGGCCGAGGTCTCGCTCGACCTGCGACGGGCGGGTGCGGCCGGCCTGCTCGTCGGCCCCCAGGTCAGCCTGGACGGCGAGCGGCTGCCGCTGCCCGGCGTCGGGGTCCTGGGCGAGCCGGCCCACGGGCTCTTCCACCTGCGTCCGCCGGCGGACGGTGTCACCGGCCTGGTGGTGGCCCGGCTGGACCAGCTGCTGACCCGGGAGCTGCGCCAGCTGGTGGTGGACGCCCGGCCGCTGCTCGTACCGGCGGCCGACGAGCCCCGGTTCCTGGCCGACTTCGTGCCCGAGCTTCGCCGACGGGTCGAGCTGGCCTCCAGCAACGGCTCGGTCGACCTACCGGCCCCTCTGGTCCCGCGGCTGACCGTGACCGTCTCGTTCCGGCCCGAGCACCGGGTACGGCTCGACTGGGGCGTGGCCTACGGGGCGGGAGCCGGGGAGCGCCGGTTCGGCCTGGACGACCTGCTCGAGAGCCGCACCGTCCGGGTGCCGGAGGCCGAGCGCGCGTTGGCCGCCGCGGTCACCCTGCCGTACGAGACGGTGCCCCTCCTCGGTGCTGCGGGTCCGACCGGAGAGCCGGTGCCCGCCCCCCATGTGCTGCTGGACGGGCGGGCGGCTCTGGTCTTCGTGGAGCACGCGCTGCCGGGTCTGCCCGGACAGGGCGTGCAGGTCGAGGTCCGTGGCGACGTCGTGGACTACCGGGAAAGCGCCCGCGGACCCGAGGTGGTCGTGTCCACGTCGGAGCGGGGCGACTCCTCCGACTGGTTCGACCTGCACATCGAGGTGGCCGTGGAGGGGGAGAAGGTGCCCTTCGACGAGCTGTTCGTCGCGCTCACCCAGGGCCACGAGCACCTCATCCTGCGCAGCGGCGTCTACTCGGCCTTGGACCGGCCGGAGTTCGCGCAGCTGCGCCACCTGATCGAGGAGTCCAAGGGGCTGCAGGACCGCCCCGGGCCCGACCTGCAGATCAGCCGCTACCAGGCGTCCCTGTGGGAGGAGCTCGTCGACCTGGGCGTGGTCGTGGAGGACTCGGCCCGATGGGCCAGTACCGTCCGCGGTCTGACCACGGGCGGTGCGACCGAGCCGGTCGCCGTGCCGGCCACCCTCCAGGCCGAGCTGCGGCCCTACCAGGTCGAGGGCTATCGCTGGCTGCACTTCCTCTGTACCTCCGGGCTCGGCGGGATCCTGGCTGACGACATGGGTCTGGGCAAGACCCTGCAGACCCTCGCCCTCCTCGCCCAGCAGCTCGAGGAGCGTCCCGGGGGGCCGCCGTTCCTGGTCGTGGCCCCGACCAGCGTGGTCTCGAACTGGGTGCGGGAGGCCGAGCGCTTCGTCCCCGGGCTGCGCGTGGTCGCGGTGTCGACCTCGGAGGCCAAGCGGAAGCGGCCGCTGGGCGAGGTGGCCGCCGGGGCCGACCTGGTCGTGACCTCGTACGCCCTGCTGCGGATCGACGGCGAGCACTACGCCGCGCTCCCGTGGTCCGGACTTGTGCTGGACGAGGCGCAGTTCGTGAAGAACCACCGGTCCCGGACCTACCAGGCGGCCCGGCGGATCCGCGCCCCGTTCCGGCTCGCTATGACCGGGACCCCGCTGGAGAACAACCTGATGGACCTGTGGGCGCTGCTCTCCGTGACCGCCCCGGGGCTGTTCCCGACCCCTGAGCGCTTCTCCCAGTACTACCGCCGCCCGATCGAACGGGACCAGGACCCCGTGCGCCTGGCCCAGCTGCGGCGCCGGATCCGCCCCCTGATGCTCCGTCGGACCAAGGAGCTGGTGGCGGCTGACCTGCCGCCCAAGCAGGAGCAGGTGCTCGAGGTGGAGCTCTCGCCCCGGCACCTGAAGGTCTACCAGACCCATCTGCAACGGGAACGCCAGAAGGTCCTCGGGCTGATCGATGACCTGGACCAGAACCGGTTCACCATCCTCCGGTCACTGACGCTGCTGCGTCGTCTCAGCCTGGACCCGGTCCTCATCGACCGCGTCCACGCGGGCATCCCCGCCGCCAAGGTGGAGGTTCTCCTGGCCGACCTGACCGAGCTCGTCGCCGAGGGACACCAGGCGCTGGTCTTCAGCCAGTTCACCAGCTTCCTGGGTCGGATCCGGGAGCGGCTGGACGAGGCGGGCATCGCCTACGCCTACCTCGACGGCTCCACCCAGCGTCGCGACGAGGTGGTCGAGCGGTTCCGGAGCGGAGCGGCCCCGGTGTTCCTGATCAGTCTCAAGGCGGGGGGCTTCGGACTGAACCTGACCGAGGCGGACTACTGCTTCGTCCTGGATCCGTGGTGGAACCCGGCGGCGGAGGCCCAGGCCGTGGACCGCACCCACCGGATCGGGCAGACCAGGACCGTGATGGTCTACCGGATGGTGGCCAAGGGCACCATCGAGGAGAAGGTGATGGAGCTGAAGGCGCGCAAGAGCGAGCTCTTCGACGCCGTGATGACCGGAGACTCCCTGACCACCGCCACGTTGAGCGCCGACGAGA
>JBBQAB010000514.1:0-2892 GCA_038198385.1 Propionibacteriales bacterium | reverse complement strand
GGCGCGGGCCGGTGACGGCGTACGCGCTGTTCAACCTGCAGGAGCGCGGCACCCTGTTCGTCCCGCCGGGCACCGATGTCTACGAGGGCATGATCGTCGGCGAGAACTCGCGTTCGGACGACATGGACGTCAACCCGACCAAGGAGAAGAAGCTCACCAACGTGCGCTCCGCCACCGGTGACGAGCTGGAGCGGCTGATCCCGCCGAAGAACATGGCGATGGAGCAGGCGCTGGAGTTCTGCCGCGGGGACGAGTGCATCGAGGTCACCCCGGCCGCGGTCCGCATCCGCAAGGTCGTGCTGTCGGCCAACGAGCGCTCCCGGACCCGCTCGCGCGCCAAGAACGCCTGACCTCCTCGGCACCACGGCACCATCGGCACGGCCCGGGTCCACGCCCGGCTCCCAGTCCCGGCCCGCGGTTCGCCGCCGGCCGGGACAGCTGGCTGTGCTGCCCACCGCGACGTCACCCGCCCGACCCGCCGGCGAGGTACGATCCGGCCAGCCAGCGACTCTTCCCCGTCGTGGAGCCGACCCCGTCCGGAGTCGGCTCCGGGTCGTCATCGTCCACACGCACGCGCGTACGAACGCAAGGGAAACAGTCCATGGGCAGGATCACCAAGTTCTTGGTCGGGGTCGCGCTGGCGACCGCACTGATCGGAGCCGCCTCGGCCACCGAGCCGCTCGCCGCGCCGGCGGCGGCTGCGACCAGCTATGTCTCCAGCACCTACACCGCACCCAGGAAGGGTCAGACCACCAGCGGGGTGAAGGCCCTGCAGCGTCGCCTGGTCAAGGCCAAGAAGCTGCAGTCGGTCTACGTCACGTCCTACTACGGGACCCGGACCGAGTCCGCGGTCAAGGCCTTCCAGCGCTCGCAGGGTCGCACCGCCACCGGCCGGGTGGACCGCGAGACCTGGCGCCGGCTCGTGGCCAAGACCGGTCGGATCACGATCACCACGGCGTCGCCGAAGATCGACCCGCGCTGCAAGGTGAAGGGCCGCTCGCTCTGCGTGGACAAGACTGCGCGCAAGCTCTACTACCTGAAGGCCGGCAAGGTCGTCCGGACCCTCGACGCCCGCTTCGGCTGCGGGGCCGGGCGGATCACCCGGGAGGGTCGCTTCTCGGTGCTGTGGAAGAGCCGCTACCACGTCTCCTCGATCTACCACACCTCGATGCCGCTGGCCATGTTCTTCAGCGGCGGGCAGGCCGTGCACTACTCCTCCGACTTCGCCGCCCGGGGCTACGCCGGCTGCAGCCACGGCTGCGTCAACATCCGCAACAAGACCACCCTGCGCTGGATCTTCGACCAGGTTCGCAACGGCGACCGCGTGGTCGTCTACCGCAGCTGACCCGGTCGCTCCGGTCCGCCCGGACGTGAGACGGCCATGGCCGGGACCTCGTGGTCCCGGCCATGGCCGTTGGTGGGCACGCACCGCCCACGATCACTCCGAGGCGGCCAGCATCGCTCTGACCGCACTGCCTCACTCTGAGGCGCCCGGAGCCTCCGGAGCGCTGGTCCCGGTGGCCGCAGCCGCCTCGGCCCCGGGAGCGTTCTTCGGGGTGGCTGCCTTCGGGGCCGCCGTCTTCTTGTCCGCCGTCTTCTTCGCGGTGGGCTTCACGGTCGCCTCAGCGGCTGCCGCCTCCTTGCGCGCCGCCGCACGACGGGCAGCGGCCTTGCGGGCGGCCGCCTTCCGGACCTCCTCGCGCTCGGCGTTCACGGCCCGGGTGGTGGCAGCCTTGGCGGCACTGCGCGGGGTGAGCGTCTCCGTCGCCGTCCGACCGGTCACGTTCTGGCGCGCCATGGTCACGGTCTCCTGCACCTTCTCGAAGGCGGGGTCGACCCGGTCGACGACGTCGGCCCGGATGTCCTCGGCCCGACGCTCGGCCTTGGAAGAGAGGTCCTTGGCGGTGGCCACGGCCCCGTCGACGACCCGCTTGCCGCGCCCGGCGAGCTCGGTGTACGTGGAGTTGGCCTGGGTCCGCAGGACCCCGGCCTGCTGCTGCAAACCGGTCAGCCGGTCCCGCGTGGTCTGGGGCAGGGTCTTGAGCTGCTCGGGGAGGGTGCCGAGGAACTGGCGCACCTCGTCGGCGTTGGCCTTGACCTGGGCCGCGCGCTCGGACTGTCGCTGGGCGGCCCGCTCCTGGGTCTCGGCGACGTTCTTCCTGACCGCCTCCGCGACGGCGTCGGTCAGACCGGCGACGGCGTACAGCGGGGTGTAGTCGGACTCCTGAGCGGCCTTGCGGTCCTGGCTGGGGGTCTGCTTGCGGGTGGTGCTCGACATGGTTTCTCCTTCGTGGTGCGGGGGACGGGCGGTCAGGTGGGTCAGAGCGACGGGTCGTCGACCGGCGGGCCCCCGGTCGGGCTGACGTCCTCGGTGGCCGCACGGTCGACGACGGCCTCGTCCACCTCGTTCTCCTTGACGAACGAGCTGTAGACGTCGACCAGAACGCGGCGTTGACGTTCGGTCAGGGCCGGGTCGGCGAGCACGGCCATCTCGACCGTGGTGGCGGCGTGGTCCTGCGGGTCGAGGATGCCCGCGCGGACGTACAGCGTCTCGGCCGAGACCCGGAGGGCTTTGGACAGCTGCTGCAGCACCTCCGCCGAGGGCCGGCGCAGGCCCCGTTCGATCTGGCTGAGGTACGGGTTCGAGATCCCCGTCTGCTCGGCGAGCTGGCGAAGGGTCAGCTCCGCGGAACGTCGCTGCGCGGCGATGTAGTCGCCGAGTGTGTTGAGCTGCTCGCCGAGCGTGGGCGGTTTGAGACGGGCCATGGATCCAGTGTGCTTGCAATTGCAAGCAGAAAGCAAACGGTGGCTAGCGTGAGCGCCCTCACCCAGTGGGCGGGCCGGACGGGCGGCCTCAGCGTCGCCGTACGGTGGCCTGCGGGACCGAGGCGG
>JBBQAB010000513.1:0-5664 GCA_038198385.1 Propionibacteriales bacterium | reverse complement strand
GTTGCGCCGGGTCACCGGCACCCCCCACACGTCGGCGAAGATCTGCAGCAGCAGCGCCGAGTTGGCCGCCCCGCCGATGGCGTCGACCGCCTTGATCGGCGTCCCGTTCTCCACGAAGGCCAGCAGACCGGTGTAGAGGTTGAACGCGACCCCCTCCAGCACCGCCCGCGTCAGGTGCGCCGGGCCGTGATGGCGACCCAGGCCGGCGAACACCGCCCGGGCGGCCGGGTTCCAGTAGGGCGAGCGCTCCCCCAGCAGGTGGGGCAGGAAGTAGAGCCCGTCCTCGCTGGCCGGCACGTCCGCCGCCTCGGCCAGCAGCCGGTCGTAGCGGTCGGTCTGACCGGGCGCGAGCAGGTCGGCCACCCACTCCAGCGAGGCGCCGCCGGCCTGCATGGTCGCGGTCGGCACGTAGCGGCCGGGCAGCACGTGGTTGAAGGTCATGGTCCGCATCTGCGGGTCGTGCAGCGGGGCGTCGGCGGCCACCGAGACCCAGGACGAGGAGCCGAGATAGGCGTACGCCCCGGACTCGGCCGCGATGATGCCCGCGCCGAGCGCCCCCATCGGACCGTCGCCCCCGCCCATCACCACCGGCGTGCCGGCGACCAGACCGGTGGCCCGCGCGGCCTCGGCGGTGACGTGGCCCACGACAGCGGTCGAGGCAAGGATGTCGGGAAACAGCGAGAGCGGCAGGTCCGCGGCCTCGATCAGCTCGGCCGACCACCGTCCCGCGGCCTGGTCGTACGCGTTGGTGCTGGAGGCGTCGGACGGGTCGGTGGCGAGGACGCCGGTCAGCCGGAAGACCACGAAGTCCTTGGCCAGCACCACCGTCCGGGCCCGCGCGAACGCGGCCGGCTCGAGGTCGCGGACCCACATGACCTTGGACAGCGAGTAGGTCGGGTTCAGCCGGTGGCCGGTGATCGCGTACCCCTGCGCCATCCCGACCCGGTCCACCAGCGTGGCCGCCTGGGCCACCGACCGGGTGTCGGCCCAGATGATCGCCGGCCGCAGCGGCGCCCCGGCATCGTCCAGCAGGACCGCGCCCATCATCTGGCCGGAGAAGGAGACCACCTCGATGTCCTCCGGCCCTACGTCGGCGCGGGCCAGCAGCTCCCGGGTGGCCGCGCACAGCGCGGCCCACCAGTCCTCGGGGTCCTGCTCGGCCTTGCCGCGCGGGCCGAAGTCGGTGCCGTACGCCGCGGTGACGGCCGCCAGCACCTCGCCCTCGTGGCTGACCAGGGTGGCCTTGTTGCCGGTCGTCCCCAGGTCGTGGGCGATGATCATGCGGGCTCCGCCGGCTCGTAACCCCGATGGTCGGGGTTCGGCTGCACCATCCAGCCGTCGCCGTCCGCCACGACCAGCGACCGCATCCCGCCGGCCCGCTCGATGATCGCGTAGTCCTGGCCGGCGTCCGCGGCGTAGCAGAAGAGGGTGACGAACCGCTCGGTCCCGGTGTTGACGCTGCGGTGCACCCAGTAGCCGGGCACGTAGACGGCCTGGCCGGGGCTCACCTCGACCACCTCGCTCGCCCCGCCGACGGTCTCGAGGATCATCACGCCGTGGCCGGACAGACCGACGTAGAGCTCGGACCGGTCGGGGACGGCGTGCAGGTGCCCGCGGGTCATGGCGTACTCGGACCCCACCGTGCCCGGCTCCAGGACGCTGATGCCGGTGATCAGCCCGCCCGGCCCGTCCTCGGTCTGGCTGCTCTCCACCCAGTACACGGGCCGGCCGGGGTCCGCCTCCAGCCGGGTCCGGTAGGCCGCCGCGTCGCGGTAGAGCCCCTCGAGGTCGGGCAGGAACTTCTCGTAGCGGCCGTTGCTCCCCCCGAGCCGGCCGGCCTCGGCCAGGAGGGACAGGGCCAACGGCGGGACCGGGTCGGGAACCGCGTCGCGGTCGGCGGGTGTGCTCATGACTCGTCTCCTGGTTGGGGGTCAGGGTGGGTCCCGCTCAGCCAGCGGGCGGGGTTGGTGACCAGGACAGCCTCCACCAGCCCGGGCGGCGCCGTCGCCTCCCAGCGCGGCAGCACCCGTTCCCCGAGGTAGGCCAAGCCCGGCATTCCCCCGTACGCCCGGTAGCGCGTCCGTCGCGCGACGTCACCGCCGAGCAGGATCCGCGTCGTCGCCCCAGCCGCGGCGCTGCGCTCCAGGCAGTCCAGCAGGACGGAGTCCGGCCAGCGCTGGCTGCGGGCGAAGCCGTCGTAGCCGAGGTAGGCCCCGGTCGCGGCGAGCTCGGCGTGCAGGCCCGGGTCGGGGTTGCGGTCGACGTGGGCCAGGGCGACGGCCGACGCCGGGACGCCGTGGCGGCCCAGCAGCTCCAGCACCTCGAACCCGGCACTGCCGTGCTCGAGATGCACCATGACCGCCGCCCCCGTACGCCGCCACGTCGCGGCCACGGCCACCAGCACCCGGTCCTCGAAGGTCGTGATGCTCCAGTAGCCGACGCCCGCCTTCACCACGCCCGCGCGGACGGGCGCACCGGCCGGGCCGACCGCCGCCGGCCCGCGCTCCGGTCCGTCCTCGACCGCCAGACCCTCGACCACGTCGCGGGTGAACGCCTCGGCCAGCTGCATCTCCGACCACTCCAGCAGCCAGTGACCCGGCCCGTAGTGCGGCTCCCGGTGGGCGCCGGTGGTCACCACGACGTGCAGGCCCTCGGTGGCGCTGATCCGGGCCACCGCCTCGGGACGGCGGCCGAGGCCGGTGGGCGTCGCGTCGACCATGGCGGCGAAGCCCGAGCTCCGCAGCGCCGCGGCCTCGGCCTGGCTGGCCGGCTCGTCGTCCAGCTCGTCACCTACCAGCAGCGGGCTGACCTGGAACAGGTGCTCGTGGTAGTCGGTGCGGCCCAGCCGGGCGGGGTCGAGGACACCGAGCGCGGTCCGGACCGTCACCGGTGCCGCGCCGCGATCCGACCGAGCTCGTCCACCGTCGCCGCTGGCATCTCGACGTCGAAGACCTCGGCGACCGCCTGGGTCCAGCCGTGCACGAAATAGCGCCAGCCGTCCTCGACGACCAGCTGCCGGTCCTGCTGCTGGGCCAGGGCCTGGCGCCAGAACTCCAGCGGCCCCCGGTAGTTGAACTCCCAGACAACGCCACGCTCGGGGAACCGGGCCGCGCCCGAGAGCGGGGAGCCCGGTCGGTCCTTGCCCATCCCCGTGGCGTTGACGACCAGGCTGCCGGGCGGCAGCGAGGCCACGACGGCGTCGACCTCGTCCGGGCCGTCGGTCAGCGCGTAGCGAACGAGGCCGTCCGGCAGACCGCCCCGCTCGTGGACCTGGCGGGCGTGCGCCAGCGGCTCGGCCGTGACGGCGGTGCAGATGATCTGGTCGGGTCGGTCCGGCCGGGCCCCGAGCTGGTGGCTGAGCGCCGTCCCCGCCCCGCCGGAGCCGAGGACCAGGGCCACGCCCCCGGTCCGGGCAAAGTGGTCCGGGGCCAGGAGCTCCTCCAGGGCAAGCCGTACGGTGACCGGGTCCTTCGCGCTGCCGACCAGCCGGTCGCCGCGCTTGGCGACGCAGGAGATCTCCCCGAACGTCTCGGCCAGCTCGTCGGCCTCGTCGAACAGGTCCCGAGCGGCGGCGTACATGGCCATCTTGTGGGTGGTGACCAGGGCGCCCCAGTGATCAGGATCGTCCCGGATGGCGGCCACGATGTCCCGGTACACACCGGGGGCGGAGTCCAGGGGCAGGTCGTAACCCACCAACGTCCGGGTGGGCAGGCCCAACGCGTCGGCCCACTCGGGGAAGACCTGGCGGATCGACGAGCCGCCGGTGCTGACCCCGACGAACCCCATGAAGGACCCCGGGCCGCGGGTCACCGCTTGGCTCCCCGGGCCTGCCGGGCCGCGGCGGAGAACTGGCGGGCGGTGGCGGTGATGGCCTCCCAGTTTTCGGCGGCCATGGCCCGGGCCGAGCACAGGTCGCCACCCGCGCCGACGGCCACGGCCCCGGCGCCCAGCCAGTCGCTGAGGTTGTCGGCCGTGACCCCGCCGGTCGGCACGAACGACACGTCGGGGAACGGTCCCCGCAGAGCCCGGAGGAAGGCCGGCCCGCCGAGCGAGGCGGGGAAGAGCTTGACGACCGGCACCCCGCAGGCCAGGGTCGCCATCACCTCGCTGGGGGTCAGTGCCCCCGCGAGGACGGTGGCACCGGTGTCGAGCATGGCGGCCGCGAGCTTCGGCTCGGTTCCCGGGCTCACGAGAAACTCCGCCCCCGCCGCCACCGCTGCGCTGGCCTGGTCGGCGTCGAGCACCGTCCCGGCGCCCAGGTAGACGGCGTCGCCGTGCTGGTCCCGGACCTCGCGGATCACCGCGGCCGCGTCCGGGGTGCTGTAGGTGACCTCGATGCCGGTGACACCCCCCGCCAGCAGCGCCTCGACGGTCCGCAGAGCGGTACTGGCCGAGGGGGCCCGGAGCACGGCCACCACGGTCGCGGCCCGGAGGGCGGCCAGCGGGTCGGCCGGCCGGTCCTCCTGCCGGTCGACGGGGGGAACGGGGGTGGTGGTCATGCGGCTCCATCGGTGGTCGGGGCGGGGAGGGCGACGAGGTGGCGGGGCCGTTCGCCGCGCAGGTTGGCCAGCACGGCGTCGACCGCACCCCGGCCCATCTGGTCGACCGCCTCGACGGTCTGGGCCCCGGCGTGCGGGGTGAACACGGTGCGGTCGACCAGGTCCTCGGCGAGCAGGGGGTTGTCGTGGCGGCCCGCCTCGCTGCCCAGGACGTCACTGGCGTACGCCTGGAGCCTCCCGGCGCGGAGGGCGTCGGCCACCGCCGCCTCGTCGACCAGCGTCGCGCGGGCGGTGTTGACCAGGATCAGCTCCGGTCGGGTCGAGGCCAGGAAGGCCCCGTCGACCAGGGCCGCCGCACCGGGTGCGTGCAGGGTGAGGATGTCGCTGCGACGCGCCAGCTCAGCCAGGTCCACGCTCTCGATCCCGAGTCCGTCGAGGGCCTCCGCGGACACCCAGGGGTCGTGGCCGAGCAGGGGGCAGCCGAAGCCGCGCAGCCGGGACGCCACCCCGAGCCCGATCCGGCCGAGCCCGAGGATGCCCACGGTCAGGGTCCCGAGCTCACGCGTCCGCCGGACGGTCCAACGGTCGGCGCGTACGGCGCGGTCCCCCGGCGCGACTCCGCGCAGCGCCGCCAGCATCAGAGCGACCGCGAGGTCGGCGACCGCTCCGCTGTTCGCCCCCGGGGTGTTGGTGACCAGGACCCCGCGCTCGGCGGCGGCCACCAGGTCGACGGCCTCGACCCCGACCCCGTACCGGGCCACGATCTGCAGGCCCGGGGCGGCGTCGAGGTGTGCCGCGGTCACCGGGCCGGTGCCCGCGACCCAGGCGGTCGCCGAGGCGAGCAGGGGCCGGAGGCTGTCCAGGTCGTGGTCGGACGGGCCGGTGAGGATCCGACAGCCCGCGTCGGTCAGCTCGCCCGCCAGGTCGAGGTCCCCGGTCGAGAAGGAGCGGCTGGTGACCAGGACGTCGCCGGGTGCGGGGGTCGCGGGTCGGGTCACCTGACGAAAGGTAGTCCTGTACGTACAGGAGGTCAATCGCTAGAGTACGGCCATGGCCAGGGGGATCGATCGGACGTCGCCGCTGCCCTTCTACTTCCAGCTCAAGCAGCTCGTGCTCGCCGACCTCCGGGACCGCGAGCTCGCCCCGGGCGACCGGCTGCCCGGTG
>JBBQAB010000512.1:0-2620 GCA_038198385.1 Propionibacteriales bacterium | reverse complement strand
CCTCGCCCCGCTGGTCGCCGGCGGGGCGATGGTCGGGGTCGCCCTGGTGCACGAGGCCACCTGGCCCGCAGCCGTGGGACCCGTACGGTCGGCCTCGCTGCGGCGCCGCACCCTGTGGGGGTCGGCTCCGCGCTGGCTGCTCGTTCTCGGCGGCACCGGTGTCGTCGGGCTCTGGACCCTGGACGTGGTCGGGATCCTCGTCGCCGCCCCGAACGGCCGGTCGCTGTCCGCCACCATCGGGGACCAGACCCGCTCGGCCGGTCCGTTCCCCGGCACGTTCTACGCCGTACCCACCCTGGCCGTGTCGCTCGGGGTCCTGCTGCTGGTCGCGGTGAGCCTGCGGGTGCTGGCCGACCGCCGCGGGCTGACAGGAGACGCGCAGGACCGGGCCTCCCGACGGCTGTCGGCCCATCGCCTCCTGCGCGGCGCCGCCTTCGGCCACCTCGCGACCCTGGCGGCCCATGCGGGGTTCGCCGGCGGCGCAGTCGCCTCGCTCTACCGCGGCACGCTGCTCTACGGGGCTGGCTGGGCCCTGGTCGTGGCCGGCCTGGCGCTGGGCCTGGCCGCCATCGCTGCCCTGGTCCTCCCCAGCCGGGCGGTCCTGCACCTGGCCCCGCAGGCGATGTCGCTCTCGTGAGCGCGCCGCGTATCGACGTCGACACGGGCTCCGCCATCCCGCCCTACGAACAGATCCGCGCGCAGATCGCCGGGCTGGTGGCCCGGGGGTCCCTGGGTCCGGGCGACCGGCTGCCGACCGTACGGGCGCTGGCCGCCGACCTGGGCATCGCGGCCAACACCGTCGCCCGCGGCTACAAGGAGCTCGAAGCCGGCGGGGTGATCCTCACCCAGCGTCGGCTCGGCACGGTCATCGCCAGCGGCGCGACCCGGCCCGAACCGGCGGTCAGGAGCCGGGCCGAGGAGTTCGCCCGCGCCGCGGTGGCCAGCGGGCTGGACGAGACCACGGCGGTCGACCTCGTGCGGAGCGCGCTGCGCCTCGCTCAGGTCTGACCCGCCCCGCACCAGTCCAGCAACCTCTGCACCGGCCAGGTGTTGACGATCCGGTCGGGGTCGAGGCCGGCCTCCTCGGCCCGGGCACAGCCGTACGCCAGGAACTCGAGCTGACCGGGTGCGTGGGAGTCGGTGTCGACCGAGAAGAGACACCCCATCTCGATGGCCAGGGCCAGCAGCCGGCTGGGTGGGTCACGCCGCTCGGGTCGGGAGTTGATCTCAACGGCCACGTTAAAGGTCCGGCAGGCCTCGAAGACGACCTCGGCGTCGAAGGCTGATTCCGGGCGGGTGCCGCGCTCCCCCTCGACCAGCCGACCGGTGCAGTGCCCGAGGACGTTGGTCCGGGGGTTGGCGATGGCCCGCACCATCCTCACGGTCATGGTCTCGGAGTCCGACCGCAGCTTGGAGTGCACGCTGGCCACCACGACATCCAGCTCACTTAGCAGCTCGGCCTCCTGGTCCAGACCACCGTCGTCGAGGATGTCGACCTCGATCCCCTGCAGCACCCGGAAGGGGGCCATCGACGAATTGAGCCCGGCCACCACCGCCATCTGTTGCCGCAGCCGGTCCGCGCTCAGCCCGCGCGCCACCTTGAGCCGGGGCGAGTGGTCGGTGATCGCGCAGTACTCGTGGCCCAGCGCCTGCGCGGTGCTCATCATCTCCTCCAGCGGGCTGCCGCCGTCGGACCAGGTGGAGTGCACGTGCAGGTCGCCACGGATGGCGGCCCGCACCTCGAGCCCCCCGGGGACCAGAGGCTGCGCCGCGTCCCGAAGCTGCTGCAGGTAGTCCGGGACCTGGCCGTCCGCGACCTGGGTCAGCACCAGGGCAGTCTTGGGCCCGACCCCGCTGACCGTGCTCCAGCTCCGGTCCCGGGCGTGCTCGGCCCGGGCCTCCGGGTCGAGCGCGGCCACGGCAGCGGCCGCCCCGCGGTAGGCCTTGACCCGGAAGGTGTCGGCGCGCGACCGCTCCAGCCAGAAGCCGATCTCGCGCAGGGCCGCCACCGGGTCCAGTGGTGCCGGCGTGCTGCCGACGGTTCCGGCCCGGGTCCCGCCCGTCACGGGGTCGCCCGCCGGGCGGGTCGCGGCCGCAGGGCCACGGTGGGCGTCGGCGCCGCCTGCATCACCTTCTCGGAGCGGTCCACCAGGGCGGGGACACGATCCGCCCGATCCTCCCACTCGGCCCGGAACGCCACCACCTCCTGATGGCTGCAACCCATGAAGTTCCACCTCATGACGATCTCCTCGGTAACGGCTCGCCCTCCAGGACGAGCACCCGCGCCCCACGGTCCCCGGCTCGCAGCGTCACGGTGTCGCGGCCCCCCCGAGGTAGACCAGCTGGTCCACCGCCGCGGCCGTCTCCCCCGGCTGACGGTCTGCAGCCCCGTGTGCGGGTGGGCCCCCACCGGCATGACCAGGGTGTTGCTGGTGTGGTCGGGCCCGTAGTGGTCGAGGAAGCACCAGGCCCCGACCATCCGGACCTCCCGGTCCGGCAGCACCCGCGCAACCTCGGTCGTCTTGCCCAGCCAGACCTTGCGGGCCTTGAGCAGCAGCTCCTCGGGGCCCCCGTCGGGGGCAGCCGCACAGCGATGCTCCGACGGCCGCCGACCGAGATT
>JBBQAB010000511.1:0-7549 GCA_038198385.1 Propionibacteriales bacterium | reverse complement strand
CGTTCTGGGCGTGACGGTTGGGGCCGGGGGTGGCTCTTACTTGCTGTACGGACCTCGTACGCACCGTTCTTTTAGGAGATTCAGATGAGCACTCCCGCCAGCACCCTCCCCGTGACCGGCGAAGAGGCCAAGGCCCGTCAGGCCAAGGCCGAGGCCGACGCAACCGCCGCCGAGCCCAAGGAGCTCGACGACCTGCACACCGCGCAGGGCGACACGACCATCGCCGACACGGTGGTGGAGAAGATTGCCGGCATCGCCGCGCGTGAGGTTCCCGGCGTGTACGCCATGGGCGGCGCGGCCGGCCGGGCGATCAGTGGCCTGACCCAGCGGGTCGGCGGCAAGTCCAACGTCTCCTCCGGGGTGAAGATCGAGAAGGGCGAGCGACAGACCGCCGTCGAGGTCGGCATCGTCGTCGAGTACGGCGTCTCCATCGTCGAGGTCAGCAACAAGATCCGTGAGAGTGTCATCTCCGCCGTGGAGTACGCCACCGGCCTCCAGGTCGTCTCCGTCGACGTGAACGTCTCCGACGTCCACCTCCCCGACGACGACGACGACGACGCCCCAAAGAGCTCCAACACCGACCTGCAGTAACCCCCAGCCGGACCGACCCTGGTCGGCCGCCCTCCCCACGCCCCGTGCGGGAGGGCGGCACAGGCACTGATGGGTCTTTGCCCGTCTGCAGGTCGGGCACAAACTCTTCAGTTGGGGCCGCGGCAAGCGCCGGGGTGCACTTTTCTCTCACCTCCCGCGGGCCCGGCGGGCCCTTTTAGACCACCGGCCGTGTTCGGCCTCCAGCAAAGGAACTCTCTGTCATGTCCACCACCCAGTTCGCGATCGTCGTCGGCCTCGCCCTCGGTACGGTCGCCGTGTTCGGCGGCTTCGGCCACTTCATCGTCGTCCTCCTGTTCGTCGCCGTCGCCGTTGTGGTGGGTCGGGTCATCGAGGGCAAGCTCGACCTCAAGTCCCTCACCGGTAAGAGCTGACGACCGTGGCCCCCATCGACCCCACCAAGGCGAAGTTCGGCGCCGCCCGCCGGGCAGCGCCGGACCGCCCGGCCGACCCAGAAGAGACCACCAGCGAACCGACGGACGACCAGGCCGGTGCGACCTCCCTGGAGACGGAACCCGACACAGCCAGCACCTCGAGCAAGAATCCCTCCCGCGCCGACAGCAACGGCAGCGGCCGGCCCAGCACCGACGACGGTGCGAGGAGTGACGCCGCCGGCCGCGGGAAGCTGGTGATGGCGGCCAAGGTAGTCGAGAAGATCGCCGCCCAGGCCGCCAGCGAGGTGTCCGCCGCCGGTGGCACCTCAGCTGGGGTGCTGGGGATCGGCGCGAAACCCGACCTGTCGGCCCGCCCGAAGGTCGACGTCCACCTGTCCGGCCGAACCGCCACCCTCGACGTTGAGGTGGCCGTGGCCTACCCCCTGTCGATCCGGCAGTCCACCGACCGGGTCCGCCGCCACATCATCGACCGGGTCGGTGCTCTGGCCGGGGTGCAGGTCACCCGGGTCGATATCGACGTCACCGCCTTCCATCCCACCAACGACACCCCGCGGGAGAGTCTCCGATGAGCCGCACCGACGCCCGGTCCACCTCGCTGCGGCACCGCCCCGCCCGGACCATCCCGGCCACGATCGTCGCCGCCGTCCTCCTGCTGCTGGGGGTAGGCCTGGTCTGGGTCGCCGTCCTCAAACTCGTGAACGGCGGCTGGCCGACGTTCCTCGGCTCGGTCAGCTCCTGGCTGACTGGCCTCACCTGGGGTGCGACCCTGGCCCTGGCCATCGCCATCGCGGTGCTGGTGGTCGGCCTGGTGCTCCTGGTCGCCGCGCTGGCCCCGGGCAAGCCGAACGCCATGGTCCTCGCCAACAAGTCTGACGCGGAGGTCCAGGACAACACCGTGAAGACCGAGTACGTGATGACGCGCCGGTCGCTCACCAAGCTCGCAAAAGCCCATGCCGACCGGGTCGACGGGGTCGACCAGGTGTCGGTGACCACCACCGCCCGCCAGGTGAAGCTGCGGGTCAAGACCGCCTCGGAGCAGACCACTGACATCCAGCAAACCGTCACCGACCGGGTCCGCGACGCCCTGAGCGCGACCGGGCTGAAGCCGGTGCCGCGGGTGTCCACGATCGCCCGCACCACCAAGCCATGAGCTGCACCCGGATCCACCCGCCAGACACCGCTTCCCTCTTCCAGAAGACAGGACCGTCATGAGACAGACCGCCAGCGGCCTCAACCGCGGATGGCTCGCCGTCCTCGGCGTCCTCCTCATCCTCGCCGGTGCGGCCGGCGTGCTCATCTCCACCGGCCTGTGGGTCACCCTGGCCGCGGCGGCTGGCCTCGCCCTGAACCGGCCCACGGCGACCAGCCACGTCCTCGGCTCCCAGACGACCTCGTTCTTGGGGATGACCGCCGTCGTGGTCGGCGTCGGGGTCCTCGGGGTCATCCTCGGTCTGCTCGGGCTGGCCTGGCTACTGGCCCAGATCCCCCGGACCAACGCGGCGAAGGCGTTCCGGCTGCACGACGACGCCGCAACCGGCCTCACCGTCGTCGAGCCCGGTGTCCTCACCCACGCCGTCGAACACGACCTGGGAAACCTGCCCGGGGTCAGCAACGCCTCAGCCGTCCTCCGGGGGACCGCCGCCGCACCCGAGCTGACCGTCAAGGTCACAGCCCACGACCGCACCGACATCCAACAGCTCCTGGCCAGCATCCACGGCGACGTAGCCGGCAACCTGAGCACCGCTATGGACGCCCCACTGAAGCGTCTCGGGGTCCAGGTCGACATCGGCGGCAGCCGCCGCACCACCGACCACGTCACCCTCTGAAGGAGCTCGGATGAGCAACCCTGACCCGCACCACCTCGACACTCAGGTCCCCACCATGCCCGACGACGCAGCGACGCTGGTCCGGTCGGAGGAGCAGCTTCAGGTCCACACCCAGACCGTGCCGACCGCCCGGGTCCGGTTGGTCAAGCGGATCGTGACCGAAGACGTCACGTTCACCGTTCCTGTCTCTCACGAGGAGGTCACCCTCGAGCGGGAGCCGATCGACGACGCCAACCGGGGCGACGCCAACGACGGGGTCGAGCTCACCGAGCACGCCTGGGACCTCGTCCTCTACACCGAGAAGATCGAGGTCACCAAGACCACCGTTCCCGTCGAACGGGTCCAGATGAGCACCCACATCGTCACCGAGCAGCACCACGTCACCGACACCCTCCGCAAAGATCACATCGACACCGAGCACATCGAGGCCGACCAGACACTCCGCACCACCCCCTGACCGGCACACCCACCACGCACGAAGCCCCGCACGGATCCGTAACCGTCCCACCTCTGAAGGAGATCGCCATGGCGACCGACGACAAGATCAGCAACACCGCCGACCAGCTGGCCGGGAAGGTCAAGGACGCGGCCGGTGACCTGACCGACGACTCCAGCCTGCAGACCGAGGGGAAGGCCGACCAGGCCGCCGCCAGCGCCAAGCAGGCCGGCGAGAAGGCCAAGGACACCGCCGCCGACCTCGCTGGTAGCGTCGCCTCCGGCGGTCTGGTCCACAAGCTCAGCACCCTGGGCCTGAGAAGTGACTACGCCTACATCGGCGGGTTCGCCTCCATCGGCTTCTCCCTCGCCTCCTGGCTCCTCAGCCGGAACAAGACCGGTGACGACAAGGCCCAGTCCGACCGGTGGGGCATCTTCATCGGCCACTGGGCCCCCACCTTCATGGCCCTCGGCGTCGCCCTCAAGCTCGAAGAGACCAAGAGCTCACCCCGCCGGTGATAATGACGACCTCCCGGGACCCCGTCGGCCTGCCCGCCCGCCCCGCGGGCCGGCCGGCAGGTCCTGCCGCCGTGCGTGGTCGTTGTCAGCCTTGCGATCATGACCGTCGGGATGCTCGTCGTGGCTGGTGAGCTCAACATCGCACAGGCCGCCGCCGTCCAGCTGCAGAAGCAGGTCCAGATGCTGAAGAAAAGCCTTCGGGGCCTTGGCGGCCTCGGCGGGCTGCTCGGCCGATGAGCATCACCTTTGACCAGGCTAGCGGTCTGGTCGAGCATCACACCCGGGTGCTCGACCAGACCGGAGCCTTGCTGGGGTCGCTGGCTCAGGTCTACGTCGACGAGGACACCAATGAGCCGTTGTGGGCAGGAGTCGTCTTCCCTGCCCCGGAGACGGTCGAGACGGTGGTGCCCATTCACGACGCTCACCTCGACGGCGCCGACTTGGTCACCAACTACCTCTGGCACGTAGTGATGACCGCACCCCGGGTGGTCGCCGGAGACGACCTGCCCTGGGTGGAGGCTGACCGGCTGCACGACCACTACGGCCCGCATGCCCCCAGCCTGGAATCGACCATCCTGCCCATCACCGACGCCAGCTGAGCTCGTGATGTCGGTCAGAGCTTGCCACCGTGGGCTGCCTCGGTCCGACCGGCTCCGCAGGGCCTTCGGGGCGGCTGGGAGGTCCCTGGCCTAGGTTGGTCTGGTGGACACACACCCTGGCCGGGGGCCAGGACCCAGCGCCACCGCCTTGGTGGCCCGAGCCCAAGACGGTGATACTGCCGCGTTTGAAGCGCTCGTCCGGCACTACCAGTCGGGCCTGTTCAGGTTCGCGGTCCGCATGATGCGTGACCGCGGTGATGCTGAGGACGTCGTCCAGGAATCCTTAGTGATGGCTTGGCGACGACTGCCGACCCTGACCGACCGCGACGCGTTCCAGTCGTGGCTCTACCAAATAGCCCACCGCCGCTGCTTGGCGGCGATCCGGGCCCGAGGTCAGCGGGCCACCCCGACCGCCGACCTGGAACCCACCCGGCAAGACCCGCAGCAGACCCGACCCGCCCAACACGCCGGGCCGGCGGAACAAGCCGAAACCACCGCCCGCCAGCACAGCCTCGACTCCCTGATCGGCAACCTCCCGGTGGACCTGCGGGCCTGCTGGATACTCAGTGAGGTGAACGGTATGACCTACCCGGAGGCGAGCCGCGCCCTCGACATACCCGTCAGCACCGTCCGCGGTCGCATCGCCCGAGCCCGATACCAACTTGCTGAAGGGATGAGCCAGTGGCGCTGAACGACACCCCACGCCTGCCCTGCGGACGCCCCGTCGACCAAGTCTGGATAGATCTCGAGAGCCCGCCCACCCCGCATGAACAGGGCTGCGTGTACTGCCAAGCCGCGCGGCGCAGCCTCGATGACCTCACCGCGGCCACCCAGGCCCTGCAGAAGGCAGATGACACCAACCCCGACCTGCAGCCGTCGGCGTCCATGACTGCCAACGTCATGCGGGTCGCCCGGGCCGAGGTCCGTCGCGCCCGACGGATCCCCCTCGACGAGCCCTTGACCGCGGCGAGCCCAGACATCAGCCTGACGATCAGCGAGCAGGCCGTCGCCGCCGTCATCCGACACATCGCCGACACCAGCACCGAGGGCGCCGAGGCCCGCCACTGCCGGATCGAGGTCGACCTCACCACCCCAGCCGGCACCGTCACCAACAACGCAGATGCCGAGGACAGCGCCGTCGACAGCGAAAGCACCGCCAGCAGCGACATCGACAGCGGAGGCGTCGACGGCTCCGGTGCGGCGACCCGTCTACTGGTCGAGCTGACGATCAGCCTGCCCGCCGGCAAACCCCTCACAACTGCAGCGGACAGCCTCCGCACCGCGATAGCCCACGGGGTACGCGACCAGCTCGGACTCACCACCAGCCGCATCAACATCGTCGTGGAGGACCTGCATGACCTCACCTGACACCCCGCCACCCCCCCCCCCCCAGCCGGTGCCTGCAGAGGACCTCCTCGAGGAGGTACTCCAGTCCGACAGCCCCGCCACCGGACCTGAGAACATCGTCGTGGCCGGGTCCGCGCAGCTGGCCGAGCTGGTCACCAACGCCGTCACCGGCACCACCGGCGTGGTCCGCATCGAACCGACCCTCAAAAACGCCATCGTCAAACTCACCGCCGCCGCCCACCACATGCTCACCGGCATCAGCCGCACCACCCCGAACGACGAACCCGACCGGTACCTCGCCGTCGACGGCGTCAGCGTCGTCATCCGCAACCACCACGCCGACATCAGCGTCGACATCGTCATTGACACCAGCCAACCCGCCCGCACCACCGCACACCACACCCGAACCAACATCACCCACACCATCCAGCAGGCCGGTTACACCCCCGGCCACACCACCATCACCATCCTTGCCGTCGAGTACCCAACCACGACCACCGACTGACCCCCACGTTCGACCCGACCAAACCCCGCAGCGGTTTCTGGTTAATGACAATCTGCATCCCCTAGGCCATCCAAGAGTCTCCTTAAGACGCTCCGGGGGGGGTATCACCCGGCCCGGAGCGGATTCCGGCCAACACCAGCGCCCCGGTGGCCGCGCTGAGGGTGGTCGCCAGCGGCGACAGTCCTTTGCGAGGACCTGCCGGCCGGCGGTGTTGGCGTGGCCGTATCTGGCGCCTTGCTTGGCGTGGCCGTAGACCGGGCGCAGTAGCGAGTCGACAAGCGCCTGCTGCTCGATGCCCCGCAGCAGATCACAGCGCTCGACCAGCTTGACCAAATGTGCCCGTAACACCGATGCCAACTGCAGGGTGTGGCCGTGGGTGAACGCGCGCAGGAACCGGCCCAGGGTGGCTGGGGCGTATCGAGGGACCAGCTGGACCGGCAGCGCCCCGGTGGGGAGCAAGGTGATGGCTGCGTGCACGGGTGTCTTGGCAACGGGGTCGTGATCGTGAAGGACTGGAGGATCGTCGCGAGGACGATGCTGATCTCCATCAGCGCGATCTGCATTCCGATGCAGGCTCGGGGGCCAGCGCCGAAGGGGAGCCACGCGCACTGATGGCCGCCTGGGAGCTGGCCAGGCTCCAGGTCGAAGCGCCGGGGATCGAAGCGGTCGGGGTCATCCCACACCGCGGGGGAGTGGTGTACGCCCCAGACTGACACCTCAACCCATGAACCGGCCGGAATCCGGTAGCCATCGAGAACCTCGTCCTGGCGCGTGCTGCGCGCCATCCCATGAGCGGCCGGATAGAGACGCATGGCCTCTCGGACGACCCGGCCCACCCATGGCAACCGGTCCACGTCGTCGGCACCTATCGGCCGACCGCCGAGCACCCGGTCGATCTCTTCGTGCAGGACTTCTTGCCATTCAGCAGCGAGCGCCAGCTGTACCAGCGTGCAGGCGAGCGTAACCGCGGTGGTGTCATGTCCCGCGAGGAGAAAGAGCATCGCCTGGTCTGCGACCTCGGAGTTGCTGAGCCTGGCGGTGGAGTCGTTGGCATCGCGGGCCTTCACCAACAGGCTCAGCATGTCATCATCGGATTCCACGGCCTGGTCAGCTCGCCGTCTCATCACGACGTCGTCGACCATCCGACGAACTTCGTCCAATCCGGCGCTCAGGCGTCGGTTAGCGGGCGTGGGGACCCGGATCGGGATCGGATGAGGAGTCATCGCCCGGCGGAGGAGCTGGTCGTTGATGAGTCGGAACCGCCTGAACAGGTCGAAGACCTCTGTCAGGTCCGCTCCGAACAAGATCCGGCCG
>JBBQAB010000510.1:0-2883 GCA_038198385.1 Propionibacteriales bacterium | reverse complement strand
GACCTCGTAGTCGGCGGCGGCCAGGCTCTGCCCGAGCAGGGACGGCGCGCACCGGTCGAGATAGGCCCCGCCGTTGTAGACGGGGACGACGACTGTGACCTGCGGCATGGCTCAGGGGTGCAGGTTGTGGGCGCCGAACCAACTCACCGGGTTGACCGCCGCGTAGACGTCGCCGGGGGTGACGCCGGAGGGGTAGATCTCGAAGTGCACGTGCGGACCGAAGGTCCGACCGGTCATGCCGATGGCCCCGACGACCTGACAGGCCGGGACGGTCTGGCCCACGACGACCGAGACGGTGGACATGTGCGCCATCAACGACTGGGTGCCGTCGGCGTAGCGAATGGTCACGTAGTTGCCGGCCCAGCCGCTGGCGGGTCCGCCGCCGGCGTTGGTCACCACACCGGGGGCCGGCGCGTGCAGTGGAGTACCCACGGGGGCGGCGAAGTCGAAACCGGTGTGGTAACGCGCCCACGAGCCCACCTGGCCGAACCGGGCGGCGACGCTGTAGCCGCTGGTCACGGGCAGGCAGTCCTTGCCCGAGCTCGGGGCCGGGACGGAGGTGCCCGACGGGGCCGCCTTCTTTACGGTCGCCTTCCGGGCCGAGGCCTTGCCGGCGGCGATCTTGGTCGCCTCGGCACGGGTGGCGGCCGAGGCCGACCGGAGGGCCTTGGTGCGGACGTCGGCGGCCTTGGTCTTCGCGCTCTGCGCCACGGCCTCGTCGGTCTTGCTCAGATCCTCGGCGCGCTGATCGGCCAGGCTCTTGAGCTTGGCGGGGTCCAGGGCGGCGCGGTTGGCGCTGCGGCTGGTGGAGGCGGCGTCGCGGTTAGCGGTGGCTGCCTTGGCACTCGTGGCGGCCGACTGGGCGCTGGTCTCCTGCGCGGCGCCGGTCAGCACGACCGAGCCGGCGATGCCGAGACCCAGCAGCGAGACGGCGAGGGCAGCCACACCGTGCTGCAGCCAGCCCTTCTTGTCCTGTTTGATGTCCTCGATCAGCGCGCGGCGCGCCAGGGCGCTCTGCGGCGTTGATGGGTTCGGCACTCAGGGTCTCCTCGTACGGCAGCTGGGACTGTCCTGCCCCCTGGCCCGATGAGGTCGCTATCCTCTGGCGTCAGCGGCCCGCCGAGTCACAGACGGTGGACTTCTGTCCAAAACCATAACGGATGAGTAACGAAGCACAAAAACGAGTGCGACCACCTGCGGGAGTGGTATTGAGACCCGGCGCCCACGCGGCCCGCGTCAGCGGGTCTGGACGCCGTTGGCGGCGAGCCAGGGCTGCGGATCGACCGCCCGGTAGACGTCGCCGAAGCGCACCCCGGCCGGGTAGAGCTCGAAGTGCAGGTGGGCGCCGAAGGCCCGCCCGGTCTGACCGACGTAGCCGATGACCTGGCCCGCCTGGACGACCTGGCCGGCCGAGGCCGCCATGGCGGACATGTGCGAGTACATGGTGGTCATGCCGTCGGCGTGCAGGACCGCCACGTGGTTCCCGGACCACTCGCCGGAGTTGCCGGCGTAGATGACGGTCCCAGCCTTGACCGCGCGGATGGGCGTGCCCTGCGCGGCCCGGAAGTCCAGACCCGTGTGGTAGGTGGCCCACAGCCCGCGCTGGCCGAAGTGGGCCCCGATCACGGCACCTGCCACGGGGGACACCCGGCCGCCCGAGCTGGGCGCGACGACCGGGGGCGTGAGTGGCACGGGTGCGGCCGGGGCGACAGAGGCACCCGAGGTCCCGGTGGTGGTGGTCACGGCGGCCTCGGCGGCAGCGGCAGCGGCAGCGGCAGCGGCAGCGGCGTCGGCTGCCGCCGACGCGGCCGCGGCGGCGTCGGCGGCCTTCTTCTCGGCCGCAACCCGCTCGGCGATGGCCTGGTCCAGGGCCTCCTTGGCGATCCGGCTGGCCTCGGCCTGCTGGGCGACCCGGGCCTCGGCGAGACCGGCCGCACGCGCGTCGGCGGCGGCAGCGCGGGCGGCACGGGCGGTCGCCTCGGCGGTCTTGGCCAGCTCCTCCTCCCGCTGGGCGGCGCGTTCGCGCACCACGGCGGCCCGGAGGGCGAGCTCGGCCTCGGTGGCCGGAGCCGAGGTGACCTCGGTCTGGCTGAACGAGGTGAGGGCGGGGTCCAGCGGCGTGGTCGCACTCGGGGAGCTGGTCGGGCGACCGGGGGTGCCCGGGGTGAGAGGATTGAGCGGCGCGCTGGGCGGGAGTGGAGCCGCGGGGAGCGTGACGGCCTGGGGCACCTGCGCGTTGCTGGTGGTGGCGGCCGAGCCGACCAGGGCGACCCCCAGAGCGGACACGGCGAGCCCGGTCACGGCCTGGGACAACCATCCGCGACGGTCCGCGCGCGGCGCGGTGACGTCGGCGGCCCGGGGCCGGGTCGGCCTCTGCGATCGCACCTGATGACTCTCCTTGCTGGTCGGATGACCGGGGACACCGCCATCGGACTGCTCCGATGGTCGAGGGCCCCGCGACGGGCCAGTCCGAACCGCCGACGGCGATCCGTGCTGCTGGTCCGGTCAGGCATCCGGGAGGGGAAGTCAACCCAGATGATGCACCCCGAAGCACCGGTCGACGACCGGCGTTTCGAACTTCGCCCAGTCTAGGGCCGTCAGGCCCCGCCGAAGGAGGGCCCGGGTCAAGTTCTCCCCCACAACCTCAGGATCTGGTCAGGTCGGCAGGACCCCGTCGTCCCGTTCGCGCAGCTCAGCGGCGATCTGGAGTGCGATCTGCCGGTTGTGGGGCATCGACAGATGACCGACCCCTCGTACGGCGACGTTGCGGACCTGGAGGTCGGGATGGTCCAGGCGTGCGTGGCGACCCGGCACCACCAGGTGGTCGAGGTTGCTATGGAACGCGACGAACCGGGTCGTGCACCCGGGGGCCGGCTCCGTCAG
>JBBQAB010000509.1:0-5324 GCA_038198385.1 Propionibacteriales bacterium | reverse complement strand
GGCGATGATGCTGCCGACCGCGAAGGGAATCGAGACCACGCCGGACTCCAGGGCGCTGTGGCCCAGCCCGGTCTGCCACAGGATCGAGATGGTGAAGAAGATGCTGGTGAAGGCGGCGAAGTAGACCAGCGCCAGGATCACGCCACCGGTGAAGGCCCGGTGCCGGAACAGACCAGGCGGCACCAGCGGGCTCCGCCCGCGCCGGGTGTGGCCCACCTCCCAGAAACCGAAGCCCACGAGCACGAGTGCGCCGAGGCCCAGGGAGACGTAGGTCCAGACCGGCCAGCCCTTGTCCTGGCCCTCGATGAGCGGGACGAGGAGGGCCACGAGCCCGGCCGAGAGCAGCACCAAGCCGACCCAGTCGATGCCGGCCCGGGCCGGCGGTGCGTCGGTCTCCGACCGGGCGGGCAGCATCCGGGCCGCAGCCACCAGGGTCACCAGGCCGATGGGCAGGTTGACCGCGAAGACCAGGCGCCAGCCGTTCTGGTCACCGAAGGCCTGGATGATCAGGCCGCCGATGATCGGGCCCAGGGCGGAGGAGACCCCGATCACGGCGCCCATGATGGCGAAGGCCTTGCCCCGCAGCCGGGGCGGGAACAGCAGCTGGATGAAGGCGGTCACCCCCGGGACGAAGATGCCGCCGGCGAGACCCTGGACGATCCGGGCGGCAACGAGCTGTGTGTCGGACTGGGCGAGTCCGCAGCCCAGGCTCGCCGCGGTGAAGAGCGCGAGCCCGGTGAAGAAGACCCACTTGTGCCCGATCCGGTCACCGACCCGGCCAGCCGGGATCAGCGCCAGACCGAAGGCCAGTGCATAACCGGAGATGATCCAGGACAGGATCGACTCGGAGGCGTCCAGGCTGGTCCGGATGGTCGGGAGCGCGACGTTGACGATGGTGGTGTCGAGGAGGGCCATGAACATCCCGCCCAGCAGCACGATGAGGGCACGCCAGGCGGCCTTGGGCACGGCCGGCGGTGCAGCGTCGGCTGCCGTGGTGGGAGATGTGGAGACGGTCACGGTGTGTCTTTCGTCGTGCGGCGGTGCGGCGGATGCGTGAGGTGCAGCACTGCACCCGAGGGATACCGTACGGAACGGCTCGGACAGTCGTCCGATCTGTACGTTTTTGCCCTTCCCCCTCCTCCCGTCGGGGGCCCTGTGGGGTGGGAGGCGGCTCGCCCAGCGCCGGAAGCGGGTCGGCCTGTCACAGTGGGGGTGGAGAAAGCCGCTCCCGGACCGGGAGATGGACCGTCGAGTGGGGAAAGATGGAGGCCATGCCGAAGGAGAAGGGCCAGAAGCCGGTCGCACAGAACCGCAAGGCCCGTCACGACTACAACATCTACGACACCTACGAGGCGGGCATCGTCCTGAGCGGCACCGAGGTGAAGTCGTTGCGGGAGGGGCGGGCCAGCCTGGCCGACGCGTTCGCGACCGTGGACGACGGCGAGGTCTGGCTGCGGTCGGCGCACATCCCGGAGTACAGCCACGGGACCTGGACCAACCACACGGCCCGGCGTACGCGCAAGCTGCTGCTGAACCGGCGCGAGATCGGTCGCATCGAGCGCGACCTGGCCAGCTCGGGCATGACCCTGATCCCGTTGTCCCTGTACTTCTCCGACGGGTACGCCAAGGTCGAGATCGCGCTGGCCAGCGGCAAGCGGGAGTACGACAAGCGCCAGACCCTGGCCACCCGTGAGTCCAAGCGGGAGGCCGAACGCGCCCTCGCCGCACGGAACCGGGGGGAAGGATGAGCACGGCGACGACCCAGCAGTCCCGGCCCGGCCGGAGGAACCCACGGCTTCTGACGATGCTGCGGGTGCTGGCGGCGGTCCTGCTGGGAGCGGCCTCCGCACTCGGGTTGGCGCTGGCCGGCCCGTCGGCGGCCCAGGCCGCAACCGCCGACCGGATCGATTCCATGGCCATCACCTACGACGTGGCTCCCAGCGGGGTCATGCACGTGACCGAGACCATCGACTGGCGCTTCGGCAGCGGCTCGAGCCGACACGGCATCGAACGGAAGCTGGTCACCCGGGAGCCGGACCCGAACTCCGACAACGACTTCGTCTACGAGGTCTCCCACATCGACGTCAGCGCTACCGGGGGCGTGTCCAGCCAGAAGTCGACCAGCACCGTGTCCTCGGGGGGTGGCCGGGGGGAGACGCTCGTCATCCGGATCGGTGACCCGAACCGGACCATCTCGGCGCCAACCGCGCACTACGTGATCAGCTACGACGTGACCGGGGCGATCCGCACCTTCAGCGGCTACGACGAGCTCTTCTGGGACGGACCCGGTTTCGGCAACCCGCTCATCGCCTCCCTCACGATGACGGCCTCGGTACCGGGCGGTGCCACCGAGGTCAGCTGCTTCGCCGGCCCGCCGCGCAGCACCACTCCCTGCACCAGCAAGGACATCGGCCCCGGCGGAAAGGCCATGTTCACCCAGAAGGACGTCGCCCGCGGTGAGTCGGTGAGCTTCGGGGTCAAGATCGCGCCCGGTCTGGTCGCCGACAACGCCCCTCACCTCGCGCCCAACGGAGCCAAGCTGACCACGGGTCAGAAGGTCGGCATCGGAGCGGCCGGAGGGGTCGGCCTGGCCGCTCTCGTCGGGTCACCCCTGGTCGGGATGGCGTGGTGGCGGCGCAACGGCCGGGACCAGCGCTACGCCGGTCTGCCCCCGGGGACCAGCCCCCAGCCGGGTCAGCCGGCCACCATGGTCATGAACGACCCGGACATCCCGATCCCGGTCCAGTTCTCCCCACCCCGGATTCCGGTCGCCGAGGCCGGTCTGCTGGTGGACGGCCAGGTCGACACGCGGGAGACCGCGGCCACGGTCATCGACCTCGCGGTCAAGGGGGCGCTCAGCGTCCAGAGCACGGGGAAGAAAGACTTCCAGGTCACCCTGATCGACCCGGACCGGGCCACCGCCCCGCACGAGATGGTCCTGTTGACCAGCCTGTTCGACGGGGAGCCCCCCGGTGCGGTCAGGGACCTGGCCAAGCAGGGCAGCCTGACCGCTGCGCACGACGCCATGCGGACGTCGGTGGTCAACCAGGTGACCTCGCGGGGGTGGTTCACCAAGGTCCCGTCCGGGGCCCGTACAGGGACGGCGTTCTTCGGTCTGACGGCTGCGGTGATCTTCGGTGCGGTCACGGTCAGCGGTTGGCTGCTGCTGGCCCTCATCCCGGTGGTGCCGGTCCTCGTGACCTTCGCGGTCATCCGGGCCAAGCTCCGCCGAGGCCAGCGCACCCCCGAGGGTCGGGCGGTGTGTGACCAGGTCGAGGGTTTCCGGACCTACCTCGCCACGGCTGAGGCCGACCAGCTCCGGTTCGAGGAGGGGGAGGACATCTTCTCCCGCTACCTTCCCTGGGCGATCGCGTTCGACCTGGCGGACCGCTGGGCGAAGCTCTGCGGAGAGCTGGTGGCAATGGGTCGGCTGCCGGACCGGACCCCGTCCTGGTACTACGGCAGCTACAACATGACGGCCTTCAACGTCGGCTTCCTGGCCAGCAGCCTGACCTCGGCGGCGATGCCCGCTCCGACGGCCGCCAGTGGTGGGGGAACGGGCTTCGGCGGGGGCAGCTCGTTCGGCGGCGGTGGGTTCTCCGGCGGCGGCGGCGGCGGTGGCGGCAGCGGCAGCTGGTAGGGCGGCGGAACCTTCCGCAGACGACAGGACCGCCGCACCCCGGGGGGGTACGGCGGTCCTGTGCTGTCCGGGATGCAGTTAGCCCACGTCGACCAGGTCGACCACGAAGATCAGGGTTTCGCCCGGCTTGATGACGCCGCCGGCGCCCCGGTCCCCGTACGCCAGGTGGGGCGGGATGACCAGCTTGCGCCGGCCGCCGACCTTCATGCCGGCCACACCCTGGTCCCAGCCGGCGATGACCCGGCCACCGCCCAGCGGGAAGTCCAGGGGTGCGCCCCGGTTGTAGGAGGCGTCGAACTCCTCGCCGGTGCTGTGGGCCACGCCCACGTAGTGCACACGGACCTGGCTGCCCGGCGTGGCCTCGGCACCGCTCCCGACGGTAAGGTCGGTGATCTCCAGGTCCTCCGGCGGCGGGCCCTCGGGAAAGTCGATTTCTGGTTTGTCGGTCATGACCACCAACTTAGAGGCCTCGGCCGAGTGGTCGCGATGGGCCCACGACGCGGACGTCCGGAGAGGCGAGTCGGGTGCCGGCCGGGGTCGGATCCGGGGGGTACCGGATGGTGCGGAGGCCGACGGGCGCGCAGGCTTGCTCCATGACCACGGGCTACGAGCACCCCACCCTGAAGATGTACGTCACCGCCGAGCAGCGCGACCGGGCTGAGAACTGGCTGCAGGAGGCCTACGCCGACGGGCGGGTCGAGCCCCGCGAGTTCGACTACCGGATGGGCCAGGTTCTCGGCGCCGTCACCCGTAAGGACCTCAACGAGGCGTTCTACGGCCTGGTGCCGGTCGCCGCGACGTCCCAGGCGCTCGGGATCCACCCGGCCTACCAGCCCCTCGTACGCCCCGAGCTGCGTCAGCAGGCGGGTCGTGGGGTGGCCGCGGCCGCCCACTTCTCGGTGTTCTTCGTCTGGCTGCTGGGACCGGGCCTGGTGTACGCGGCCTCGCCGGCCGGCAGCTACGCGCGTCGCGAGGCAGCCAAGGCGTTCAACTTCCAGGTGATCTCGACGGTGTTGATCCTGGGCGACATGCTCCTCGGGGCGGTCACCGGGGCTGACGCCTTCGGCTGGATCTTCGGGGCCATGGTCGTCTCCTGGTTCGTCCTCACCGTCGTGGGCGGGGCCAAGGCCCTCCAGGGCGAGAACTGGAAGAATCCGGTCAGCCGGGTGGACCGGCTCAAGCTCCTCGCGGAGTAGCCCTTCAGCACGAACCCCGTCGCGGACCGTACGCGGCGGGGTCGTCCTGCGTCCGGGGCCTGTCAGGGTGCCCAGGGGGCTTGCGACCGCAGCCTGATGCCGCCGCGCTGCTGATCGCGTAGGATGAGTGTCGCGGCTCAGGTCGCACACCGTGGTCACCACGACACGGGACAACTCAACAGGGGGTGATCGGTTTCGACTTGGGACGATTGTCCCAGGAGAAGCGGGCCGAGAATCCAGGGTCAACTCGTAAATGTTCCTTGGAAACCAATAAGTGCCAATTCTAAGCGCACTCACTTCGCTCTCGCTGCGTAAGTAGCGATCGAAGGGTCAGACCGGGCGTGCCTCCGTCCCGGATCCTGGCCTCATCTAGGGGGCTTGCTTGCCAGGTCGTGTCTTAGGACCTAGCAAGGACACTTACTGAGACTGGGCTGGTCGTGCACCTTGCTGGTGTGAGTGCCGCAGCCGAGAAAATCTGCTACCAGCTG
>JBBQAB010000508.1:0-2643 GCA_038198385.1 Propionibacteriales bacterium | reverse complement strand
TGCGGACCGTGGGCGAGCTGATCCAGAACCAGCTCCGCACCGGCCTGGGTCGGATGGAGCGCGTCGTACGGGACCGGATGACGACCCAGGACGTCGAGGCCATCACGCCGCAGACCCTGATCAACATCCGTCCTGTGGTGGCGGCGCTGAAGGAGTTCTTCGGCACCTCCCAGCTCAGCCAGTTCATGGACCAGACCAACCCGATCGCCGGGCTGACGCACAAGCGTCGTCTCTCGGCGCTGGGTCCGGGTGGGCTGTCCCGTGACCGGGCTGGCATGGAGGTCCGTGACGTCCACCCCTCGCACTACGGCCGGATGTGCCCGATCGAGACCCCCGAGGGTCCCAACATCGGTCTGATCGGCTCGCTGGCCTCGTTCGCCCGGGTCAACGCGTTCGGGTTCGTCGAGACCCCGTACCGCAAGGCCGTCGACGGACAGGTGACCGACCAGATCGACTACCTGACCGCAGACGTGGAGGACCGCTACACGATCGCCCAGGCCAACGCCAAGCTGGACGACGAGGGTCGGTTCACCGAGGAGCGCGTCCTGGCTCGTCGGCGCAAGGCCGACCCTGACACCGTGCCCGCGGCCGACATCCAGTACATGGACGTCTCCCCGCGTCAGATGGTGTCGGTGGCGACCGCGATGATCCCCTTCCTCGAGCACGACGACGCGTCTCGCGCGCTGATGGGCTCGAACATGCAGCGGCAGGCTGTGCCGCTGCTCCGCTCGGAGTCCCCGTTCGTGGGCACCGGAATGGAGTACCGCGGTGCGGTGGACGCCGGTGACGTCACCGTCGCCAGCCAGCCGGGTGTCGTGACCGCCGTGAGCGCCGACCTGGTCGAGATCGCGCACGACGACGGCACCTACAAGACCTACCGGCTGAGCAAGTTCCGTCGCTCGAACCAGGGCACCTGCATCAACCAGCGTCCGCTGGTGAGCTCGGGCCAGCGGGTCGAGGTCGGAACCCCCCTCGCGGACGGTCCCTGCACCGACCAGGCCGAGATGGCTCTCGGACGCAACCTGCTTGTCGCGTTCATGCCGTGGGAGGGTCACAACTACGAGGACGCCATCATCCTGAGCCAGCGTGTGGTCCAGGACGACGTCCTCACCTCAATCCACATCGAGGAGCACGAGGTCGACGCCCGTGACACCAAGCTGGGTGCGGAGGAGATCACCCGCGACATCCCCAACGTCAGCGAGGAGATGCTGGCCGACCTGGACGAGCGGGGCATCATCCGCATCGGTGCCGAGGTCAGCACCGGCGACATCCTGGTCGGGAAGGTCACGCCCAAGGGCGAGACCGAGCTGACCCCGGAGGAGCGGCTGCTGCGCGCGATCTTCGGTGAGAAGGCGCGCGAGGTTCGCGACACCTCCCTGAAGGTCCCCCACGGCGAGTCCGGCACCGTCATCGCGGTCCGGGTCTTCGACCGGGACTCCGACGACGAGCTGGCTCCGGGTGTGAACCAGCTGGTCCGGGTCTACGTGGCCCAGAAGCGCAAGATCCAGGACGGTGACAAGCTGGCGGGCCGGCACGGCAACAAGGGCGTCATCTCCAAGATCCTGCCGATCGAGGACATGCCGTTCCTGGAGGACGGGACCCCGGTCGACATCGTGCTCAACCCGCTGGGTGTGCCCAGCCGGATGAACGTCGGTCAGGTCCTGGAGACCCACCTCGGGTGGGTCGCCAAGCAGGGCTGGGACCTGGAGGGTGTCGAGGGCGACTGGGCCGAGCGTCTGCGCGGCGTCGGGCTCGGTCACGTCGAGGGGAACACCAACCTCGCCACGCCCGTCTTCGACGGTGCCACCGAGGAGGAGATCACCGGTCTGCTCGGGAACACCCTGAAGACCCGCGACGACGAGCGGCTGGTCAACGCCGACGGCAAGGCCAACCTGTTCGACGGTCGCTCCGGTGAGCCCTTCCCCGCTCCGGTGGGGGTCGGCTACATCTACATGCTGAAGCTCCACCACCTGGTCGACGACAAGATCCACGCGCGTTCGACCGGTCCGTACTCGATGATCACGCAGCAGCCCCTGGGCGGTAAGGCCCAGTTCGGCGGCCAGCGGTTCGGTGAGATGGAGGTGTGGGCCCTCGAGGCGTACGGCGCGGCCTGGGCTCTGCAGGAGCTCCTGACGATCAAGTCGGACGACGTTCCCGGCCGGGTGAAGGTCTACGAGGCCATCGTCAAGGGCGAGAACATCCCCGAGCCTGGCATCCCGGAGTCGTTCAAGGTGCTCGTGAAGGAGATGAAGTCCCTCTGCCTGAACGTGGAGGTGCTCTCCAGCGACGGCACCGAGGTCGAGCTCCGCGACTCCGAGGACGACTACCGCAGCGGCGAGGACTTCGGCATCGACCTGTCCCGGCGCCCCGGTGAGTCCCTCGGCGGGGTCGAAGAAGTCTGATCCACACCCATTCGCCGTCGGCTCGGCTCCGGGGTGCCTGCGGGCACCCCGGACCCGGGACCGACGGCGATGGTGGGGATCGGTCGCACAGCTTGAGACAACGCGTAACTAAAGAAGAGAGATATACAACGTGCTCGACGTGAACTTCTTCGACGAGATCCGCATCGGCCTGGCTACGGCCGACGAGATTCGTCAGTGGTCACACGGTGAGGTCAAGAAGCCGGAGACCATCAACTACCGC
>JBBQAB010000507.1:0-2282 GCA_038198385.1 Propionibacteriales bacterium | reverse complement strand
GGTCCTACGCCCGCAGCTTCCGCTCGAGCTGGTGGCCCGCCACGGGCCGGTGGCCCAGACCCTGGTCAGCTTCCCGTCCACCGTGGTGCACACCCTGCCCACCGTGCTGCACGACACCGACGTCGAGGTCGTGGTCTGCGACATTGCGCAGGGCTGGTACGCGCGTCAGGCCAGCGCCGGATCCGACACCTTCCTCGGCCAGGTGAGCGCCACCGCCCGCCGTCGGCACGGCCTGCAGGCGGTGGCCTCGTGACCGCCTCCGGCGTCCGGACCGTGGCCCTGATCCCCGCCCGGGGGGGCTCCAAGGGCGTCCCGGGCAAGAACCTGAGGCCGGTGGCCGGCGTACCCCTGGTCGAGCGGGCGGTCCTGACCTGCCGGGCGGCCAGCCTGGTCGACGCCGTGTTCGTCTCCACCGACGACGTGGCCATCGCCGACGCCGCCGAGCACGCCGGCGCGCAGGTCATCATGCGTCCCGCGGCCCTGGCCGGGGACCTCTCCTCCTCGGAGTCGGTGCTGCTGCACGCCCTCGACCAGCTGACCGTGTTCGGTCACGACCCCGAGGTGGTCGTCTTCGTGCAGTGCACCAGCCCCTTCATCGACGCCGTCGACCTGGACCGGGCGGCGTCCCTGGTGGCCGGCGGCGCGGCCGACTCGGTCTTCTCTGCGGTGGCCAGCCACGAGTTCCTCTGGCGGTCCGACGACGCCGGGGAGTACCCGGCGGTCGCCGGCTTGAACCACGACGCCGCCTTCCGTCCCCGGCGTCAGGACCGGCGGCCGGACTACCGCGAGACCGGCGCCTTCTACGCCATGACCGTCGCCGGTCTGCAGACCCACCGGCACCGCTTCTTCGGCCGGACCCGGGCAATCGAGGTGCCCGCCCTCACTGCCGTCGACGTGGACACCGAGGCTGACCTGGTGCTGGCCGAGGCCGTCGCCCGGGTGCTCGGTGAGACCTCGCCCGGGCTGGCTCCGGCCCTGGGCCATCTGGCCCTGGACGTGGACGTGGTCCTCACCGACTTCGACGGCGTGCACACCGACGACACCGCCACCGTCGACGAGTACGGGCGCGAGTCGGTGCGGGTCAGCCGCTCCGACGGGATGGGCGTGGGCCAGCTCCGCGCCGCCGGGGTCGCGATGGTCATCGTGTCCAAGGAGACCAACCCCGTGGTCAGCGCCCGCGCCGCCAAGCTCGGCGTCCAGGCCCTGCAGGGGGTCGACGACAAGGTGCAGGCGGTCGGCGACTGGCTGGCCGAGCACGGCATCGCGCCCTCACGGGCGGCCTATCTGGGCAACGACGTGAACGACCTCGGGGCCATGAGCCTGGTGGGCTGGCCGGTCGCGGTCGCCGACGCGCGGCCCGAGGTGCGCGAGCTCGCCCGGCTCACCCTGACCCGTCGTGGGGGCCACGGGGCCGTACGCGAGCTGTGCGACCTGGTCCTCGAACGTCGACGGCAGCGGGCAGGCGACGCTGCAGCGCCCGCAGAACCGGCAACGCCGGCGACGGCACAAGCAGTCGAAGCCTCCGCCGTACGCGTGCTGGCCCTGACCCGCTAGCGTGCGGACGCGCCGGGAGCCCGGTCGCACTGCGTACGCCCACCAGGTCGGTGAGCTGCCCACGCCAGTCGTCGTCGGCGGCCGGGTGGAAGTAGTTCTCCCGCAGCCAGTCCGGCGCCGGACGCCGGAAGCGGCCGGCGGCGACGTCGTCCAGGGTCCCGAGGCAGCCTGAGCCGAGGAACACCAGGTTGATCATCTCGGCCGACACCCCGAAGTCGGAGAGGATGCAGACCTCGACCCCGGCGTCCATGGCCTCCAGGGCGGCGGTCGAGGAGACCGTGGTCAGGGCGCGGGCCTGCGCGAGGGCGGTGCCCATCGCCCCACCCAGCATCCGGACCGACCCCGCCGCCACCTCCCCGCCGGCGACCAGGTCGACGAGCAGGTCAGGGTAGGGCCAGGTCTCGTGGTGGGTCTGCTGCTCGGTCTCCAGCGCGCGGATCTTGACCACCCCGTGGCCCGTCGCGGCCAGGGCCCGCAGGATCGCCTCCCGCTCGGCCCGCTCGACCGGCACCTTGGCCTGGGCCGCGAAGAGCACGTCGGTCCGGGCGGGTGCGCCGGCCCCCGGTGCCTCGGCCGCGGGTGCCTCGGCGGCGGACGTGGCGGCTGCCGGTGCCTCGGCGCCGGCGGCCGGGCGGGCCCGCACCGGGTCGGTCCCCCCCGCACCCAGCGAGCCGCGCAGGAAGGGCAGCCTGGCCAGCCCGAACCGCAGGTGGGCAGACCGCGACCGC
>JBBQAB010000506.1:0-9668 GCA_038198385.1 Propionibacteriales bacterium | reverse complement strand
TCGACCGCCTCGCCTACTGGTACTACCACCCGCGTGAGTGGCTCAAGAAGGTCGCCCTGATGGACGACGTCTACCTGATGAACAGCCCCTTCACCTTCCAGTCGATGGAGAAGCACGCGGCCTACTGCGCCCTCATCCGGCTCGGGATGAAGGTCCCGGAGACGGTCCTGGTGCCCTACAAGAACCCCGTCGACAACGTCCGGTGGGCCTACACGGCCCGCAGCTACAACGACCCCTTCGACCTCTCCGAGATCGCCGCCGAGATGGGCTACCCGCTCTTCATGAAGCCCTTCGACGGCGGCGGTTGGCGGGGGGTCTCCCGGGTCGACGACGAGCGGGACCTGCTGAGCGCGTACGACCACTCCGGCGAGATGCTGATGCACCTGCAGAAGGCGGTCGAGCCGTACGACGTGTTCGCCCGCGCTCTGACCATCGGTCCCGAGTCGATGGTGATGCACTTCCGCCCGGAGGAGCCGATGCACAACCGGTACGCCGTCGACCACGACTTCCTCAGCCCCTCGGTCGGAGCCGAGGTCAGCACCATCGCCCAGACCGTCAACGCGTTCTTCCGCTGGGAGTTCAACTCCTGCGAGATGCTCATCCAGGGTGACACGGTGCTGCCCATCGACTACGCGAACGCCTGCCCGGACGTGGCGGTGACGTCGCTGCACTACTACTTCCCCTGGGCCATGACGTCCCTGGTGCAATGGTCGGCCTTCTGTGCCGCCACCGACCGCCGGGCCCGGCTGCACGTCGACACCGGACCGTGGTTCGCCGTGGCCGACGACCCCGAGCTCGACTACGCGGCCAAGCTGCTCGCCTACCAGCGGCTCGCCGACGAGCACTTCGACACGGAGCGCTACCGGGAGTTCTGCGCCTCGGCCCTGCCCGACCTCGAGGACAAGGTGCTGGCCTGGGTCGACTCCGCCGCCTTCGACCAGATGCTGGTGCAGACCGTTGTGGCGACCTATCCAGAGGACGAACGCCAGCGCTTCCTGGCCCACTTCCGTGGGCTGGTCGGGCTGTGGGTCAGCGACGCGAACGGTCGGCGCGCGGCGAGCTGAGGCGCACCGACCTCGGGGCCCGGGACCCGGGGTTGCTCAGGCCTGGAGGTCGGCGTACTCCGGATGCCGGTCGAGATAGTCGACGGTAAAGGGGCACAGCGCCCGTAGGCGCAGGCCCTGCTCACGGATGTCGTCGAGGGCCTGCCGGGTCGTCTGCCGGGCGAGCCCGTGGCCCCGCCAGCGGGGCTCAGTGCCGGTGTGGGTGATCATCAGCGTGTCCCCGACCCGGCGGAAGTCGATAACACTCACCTGCTCGTCGGCGAGCCAGCCCTCGTAGCGGTCGGCCTCGTCGTTGCGTCGGACCGTCAGGGTCGGCTCGTCAGCGCTCATGGCCTGAGTCTGCCAGCGCCGACTGCAGCCGGTCACGCGCGGCGGGCCACTCCGCGTGCAGCATGGCGAACTGGACTGTGTCCCGCCAGCTGCCGTCGAACCGGATGCGGTGATGGCGCAGGACGCCCTCCCGGGTGGCTCCGATCCGGGCGATGGCGTTCTGGGAACGCAGGTTGCGGATGTCGGTGTGCCAGACCACGCGCTCCGCGTCCAGGCCCTCGAAGGCGCGGGTCATCATCAGCAGCTTGGCCTCGGTGTTGACCCCCGTCCGCCAGTGGCGACGCCCGACCCAGGTGTGGCCGATGGCCACCGACCGGGTGGCCGGGCTGATCTCGTAGAACGACGTCGTCCCGACCAGCTCCCCGTCCAGGCGCCGTTGCGCGTACGCGACCTGGTCCGGGTTGGCCAGCATGGCCGCGACCCGGGCCCGGGCGGCGACCAGGTCGCCGGGCGCGACCCGATAACTGAGGTGGGCCAGCACCTCGGCGGAGTCCTCCTCGTCCCCGAGCGCGGCCAGAAGGCCGGGGGCGTCCACCAGCCGGAGCGGCGTGAGCTGCAGCCCGACGCCGAGCAGCGGCCGGGGGAGGTGCCACTCCGCGGCGGGGACGCTCATCGGGGGCTCCTGGCCACGACGAACACCCGTCGGAACGGCAGCACGGTCCGGCCGCCCTGTTCGGGGTAGGCCTGCCGCAGCCTCGCCTGGTAGGCGTCGACGAACTCGCCGCGTACACCTTCGGGCAGGGCTTGCAGGACTGGACGGGCACCGGTTCCCGAGATCCACCGGAAGACCGGGTCCGGCCCCTCGAGCTGGTGCAGGTAGGTGGTCTCCCAGGCGTCCACGGTGCATCCGAGCGCGATCAGGTCGCGGAGGTAGTCCTCGGGCCCGAAGGCTTCCGGGCGCTCGACCCCGCGCGTGAACGAGGCGTACGGGGGCCGCGACGCGAGGTCGTGCAGCAGGACGTGGCTGGGTTCACCGAAGTTGCCCGGCAGCTGGAAGGCGAACCACCCCCCGGGGACGATCGCGGCCAGCAACCGGGGGAGCAGGGTCCGGTGCCCCGGGACCCACTGCAGGGCAGCGTTGCTGAGCAGGACCTCGACCGGCGCCGGCGGTGACCAGCTGCGCAGGTCCGCCACCGCGAAGGAGAGGCGGTCAGTCGCATGTTCCTGGGCGCGGGCGACCATCTCCGCCGACGAGTCCAGCCCCAGGATGTCCGCGTCGGGCCACCGACGGGTCAGGGGCGCCGTCAGCTGACCGGGGCCACAGCCCAGGTCCACCACCGAGGCGGGCTCGACCGCATCCACCCGCGCCAGCAGGTCAGCGAACGGCCGCCCGCGGTCGTCGGTGAACTCCAGGTAGGTGCTCGGGTCCCACAGGGGCATCGACGGCTCTCCTCGTTTCGTCAGGCCTCGTTATATCGCAGACCGCGCGCAGGCACGCAGTAGTTTGGCGCCATGACCGCACCCGCGCCCTCGACCACGACGATCACCACCGGCGACGGGGAGATGCCCGCCTCCCTCTGGCTTCCCGAGGGCGGCAGCGGCCCGGGCCTGGTCCTGGTCCAGGAGATCTTCGGCATCGGTGACTACATCCGCAGCCGGGCGCAGGACCTTGCCGACCTCGGTTACGTCGTCCTGGCCCCGGAGGTCTACTGGCGGCTGGCCACCCAGGTCGTCGACCCGGACGCCGGGGACGAGCTGCAGCAGGCGCTGGGTCTGGCCCAGCAGGTGGACTGGGACAAGGCCGTGACCGACGTGGCGGCTGCCCTGACGCACCTGCGGGGGATGCTGGAGGTCACGGGTGGCTCCGGGCTGATCGGCTTCTGCTTCGGTGGGGGACTGGCCTTCAACGTGGCGGCCGTCGCCGACCCCGACGCCCTAGTCAGCTACTACGGCTCGGCTCTGCCCAGCCTCACCGGACTGGCCCCGCAGGTGACCGCGCCCAGCCTGCACCACTTCGGGCTCGAGGACAGCTATGTCGACGTCACCGCCCAGGAGGCCATCCGGTCGGCCGTCGAGCCACAGGGGGCGCAGGTCGAGACGTACGCCGGGGCCGGTCACGCGTTCGACAACCCGAACCCGATGTTCTTCCACGCCGACGCATCGGCCGCGGCCTGGCGCAGCACCGTCGGCTTCCTGGCCAGGCAGCTCCCCGCCGGGGAGGGTCACGGGTCCTGACCATTCCTGGCGACAGATCGTTTGGTTGGGGAACTGGCACCGAAATGTGCATACCGTCCGAAGGTTTCCCCCGTTAGGGTCAGGGCATCCCCCGACGGAAGGCCCATGTCGTGACGACCTACCCCGTGCTCGAGGTGACCGACTCCCAGCGCCACACCACCTCCGTGTTGATCAGGGTGAGAGGCGCGTTGCCCAGCCTCCGCCCCGCGGAGAGACGGGTGGCTGACGCCGTGCTGGCCGACCCGGCGGCGGTCTCGGAGAGCTCGATCACGTCGGTGGCCCGCCGGTGCCAGACGTCAGAGACCACGGTGCTCCGGTTCTGCCGGGCGATCGGGCTGGCCGGCTATCCCGAACTGCGGATCGCTCTGGCCCGCGCGGCGCAGTGGGAGGAGACCGACCAGCAGGCGGGGCCGCCCCTGACCGGGGACATCGACGAGGGGGACTCCCTTGCGGACGTGGTGGCCAAGATCAGCCACGTGAACGCCCGGGCGGTCACCGATACGGGTGCCGCCTTGGACCTGAAGGTGCTGGCCCAGGCGGTCACCGCACTCAGCCAGGCTCGACGCGTCGACATTTACGGCATCGGGGCCAGCGCCCTGGTCGGGCAGGACCTGCACCAGCGGTTGCACCGGCTCGGACTGGTCTCGTTCGTCTGGTCCCAGGGCGCCTTGGCTCTCACCTCGGCGGCAGTCCTGCAGCCCGGCGACGTGGCGGTCGGAATCTCGCACACGGGCACAACGGCTGACACCATCGACGCCTTGTCCGTAGCGCGACGTCGAGGCGCCACCACCCTCGCGATCACCAACTTCGGCGGGTCGCCCATCGCCACGGCCAGCGAGCTGGTGCTGACCACCGCCGCCCGTGAGACGACCTTCTCGGCCGGGTCCCTCTCGAGCCGGATCTCCCAGCTGGCCCTGGTGGACTGTCTCTACACCGGGGTTGCGCTGCACAGCTACGGAGCAGCCGTGGAGGCTCTGGACAGCTCGCACGCGGTGCTGCGGTCCCACCACGCCGAACGAGCCAGCTGACCGGAGACCAGGGGCGTGCCCCGCCCCTAAAAGAGTGGTGGGTGCACCCCACCCCACCTGGCCGGACCCCCCATCGCCTCCGGTTCATCGTCGTCCTGGGTCTGCTGTCCACGTTCGGCCCCTTGTCGCTGGACCTCTATCTGCCGTCGTTGCCCGAACTGGCCGATGACCTCGGAGCCAGCCCGTCGGCCGCACAGCTCTCCCTGACGTCCTGCCTGGTCGGGCTCGCCGTCGGCCAGCTCGTCGCCGGGCCGCTGTCGGACCGCTTCGGTGGCCGTCGGCCCCTGGTGCTGGGGTTGGCCAGCTATCTCCTCGCGTCCGTCGCGTGCGCCTTCGCCCCCTCCATCGCGGCTCTCATCGCTCTGCGACTGGTCCAGGGTCTGGCGGGGGCGGCTGGGCTCGTGATCGCGCGGGCCGTGGCTCGGGACCTGTTCTCCGGCCGCGACCTGGTGCTGTTCTTCACCCGCCTGATGCTGATCTCCGGCCTCGCACCGGTGGTGGCGCCGGTTCTCGGGGGACAGCTGGCGGCGGTGATGAGCTGGCGGGGCATCTTCGGGGTGCTCGCCGGCTTCGGCGTGCTGCTCCTCCTGGCCGGAGGCCTGGGGCTTCCCGAGACCCTGCCAGCTGAGCGGCGACAGTCTGGGGGGCTGCGGGTCGTCGGGCGGGGCTTTGCGACGCTGGGCGGGACCGGTTCTTCGTCGGCACCGCCTGTCCAGCGGCCTGGCCGGAGCCTCGATGTTCGCCTACATCTCGGGAGCCACCTTCGTCCTGCAGCGCATGTACGGCCTGTCCCCGCAGGGTTTCTCCTTCGTGTTCGGAGCCAACTCGGTCGGGATCCTGGTCGCAACCCAGGTCGGTGGTCGGCTGGCCCGTCGCTGGTTGCCCTCCCGAGTCCTGGCCGTCGGGCTGCTGGCCAACCTCACCGGGGCGCTCGCGCTGGCCACGACCGTAGTCGCCCACCTGGGCCTGCCCTACCTGGTCGGGTCGCTCTTTGTGATGGTGAGCGCGGTGGGTCTGGTCTTCCCCAACGCGGCCGCCCTGGCCCTGTCGGGCTACCCCGACCAGGCGGGGACGGCCTCGTCCCTGCTGGGACTGCTGCAGTTCCTCGGCGGAGCGGTGGCCGCTCCGCTGGTCGGAGTCGCGGGCGAGGGAACGGCCGTGCCACTGGGCGTGGTGGCCGCCAGCGCCAGCGTGCTGGCCTGCCTGGTCTTCACGGTGATGGTGGTGCCGGTGATCCAGGCGCGGCGCCTAGACCGGCTGGGCCAGGCGCCGCCTCCAGAACCGGCCACCCCAGCGTGAGCCTGACCGGACCCCGGTGCCCGGTCCCCGGTCCCCGGTCCCCGGGCACGAGGGCGGGTGCCAGAGACCTGGGCTTGTCGGACGGGGTTGGGTTTACAACCGTCGATGGTAGGCCTCGCGCCAGGTGGGGACGGTAGGACGGTAGGTCAGGGCCATCACCGCTTCGGTGGGGGTGCGGTTGGCCTTGCGGTTGTTGCACTGGGTGCAGGCCGCCACGGTGTTGAGCCAGGTGTTGGGCCCGCCCCGGGACTGGGGAACGACATGGTCGACTGTGTCGGCGGATCCGTTGCAGTAGGCGCACCGATGCTGGTCGCGGCGCAGCACCCCCCGTTTGGACCAGGCGGGGGTCCGGGCATAGAGGAAGCTCGTCTTCACGTAGCGCAGAAGGCGGAGCACGACCGGCCAGGGGTAGGGGCCGATCCGTTGACCCTCCAGGGACTCCTCGACGATGGCCACCTGGCGGACGAGCATCTTGACGGCGTGTTGGACGGACACGCTGTGCAGGGCGGTGTTGTCGGTGTTGAGGACGACGACAGCGGTCACGGGGCACCCCTCCTCGGACTCGTCGCGACCTGATGATGCCGGCTGCATCAGGGTGCCTGACGGGTAACATGAGTGTCACTCGGATTATCCGGTTCTCGTCAAGGCTGACACGCGTCCTGTGACCAAGGACTCATCCTGACGCTTGACGTATGTCGAACATGTGTTCGATTATGGACCCATGACCGGTCCCTCCGCAGCCCTGCGCATTCGCGAGCTGCAGCAGCGTGTCCAGGTCATGCAGGGGTCGGCGCTCAGCCGGACCCTGCCCGGCCTTCCGGGACTGGCTGACCTCATTCGCCTGCGGACCGGGTTGACCTATGCGGTGGACAGTCCCAGCCTGGCGATGGCCCTGATGGCCGGGCCCTCGCAGGCTGGAGAGTGGACGGCTGTGCTGGGGGTCCCGGACTTCGGGCTGGAGGCGGCGGAACACCTCGGTGTGGACCTGAGCCGGGTCGTGCTGGTGCCCAGGCCGGGCGAGCACTGGCTCAGTGTGACCGCCGGGCTCCTGGACGTGGCCGGGCTGGTCCTGGTCCGCCCTCCGTCCCCGGTCAGCGAGCACCAGGCGGCCCGGCTGACCTCGAGGATGCGTCAGAAGGATGCCGCCCTCCTGAGCTGGGGTGCCTGGCCCCGGGCCGCGGCGAGCCTGTCCGTGGGCCCCTCGACCTGGTCCGGGGTCGGACACGGGCACGGGCGTTTGGCCGGGCGCCGGGTCGTGGTCAGCGTCGCCCAGTCCGGTCCCGTCCGCGAGGTCCCGTTGTGGCTGCCCTCTGCCGATCGGGAGGTCCGCGTCGCGGAGCCCGTAGCTCGGGTCGTGGCCCAGGTGGCCGGATGACCACCGGAGGCCAGGCAGAGAGCCAGGTGGGGGCGGCGGACCTGGCGCACCCCCGGGTGATGGTCCTGTGGTGTCCGGACTGGCCCGTCGTCGCCGCGGCCGGTCACCACGACCTGTCCCTGCGGGCTCCGGTCGCGGTGGTGGAGAAGGGCGAGGTCTTCGCCTGCTCTTCCGCCGCCCGCGCCGAAGGGGTGGCGCGGGGGATGCGACGCCGCGACGCCGCCTCCCGCTGCCCCGAGCTGGCCGTGCTCGAGCGGGCCCCGGAGGTGGAGGTGAGGGCCTTCGAAGCGGTTCTGAGCGGCGTGGAGGAGGTGGCGACCGGGGTCTCCCCCCTGCGTCCGGGGCTGTGCGCCATGGGCGTGCCCAGCCGCTTCTACGGTGGGGAGCGAGAAGCCGCCGCCGTGGTTGCCGAGCAGCTGGTCGGGGTGGGGGTCTGGGACACCCGGACGGGAGTGGCTGACGGCATTTTTGCCGCGGAGCACGCTGCTCGTCGGGCTCCGGCCCAGGACTGCTGGGTGGTCGAGCCGGGAGGGTCGGCGTCGTTCCTGGGTGACCTCCCGGTGAGCGTCCTGGACGACCATGCTCTGGTCGTCCTGCTGCGCCGGCTGGGCATCCGGAGTCTGGGTGACTTCGCCTCGCTGTCCCCCCGGGACGTGCTGACCCGCTTCGGGCACCACGGTGCGATGCTGCACCGGCTCGCCCGGGGCCAGGACGGGCGGGTGGCGAGCTCTCGGCAACCCCCGGTCGAGGTCCAGCAGCACGTCTCCTTCGACCCTCCCCTGGAGACGATCGAGCCCATCGTCTTCAGCACCCGGCAAACGGCGGACCGCTGCGTCGCCGAGCTTGCCCGCCACGGACTGGTGGCCACGGAGGTGCGGATCGAGGTGCACGGGGACGGTGGCTGGCTGGGGTCCCGGGTCTGGTCGCACTCCCGGTGGTTCGCCTCCAGCGACCTCGTGGACCGGATCTACTGGCAGCTTCAGGCCGACCCCTCTCCTGAGCCGGTGACCGAGGTCCGCCTGTGCCCTGAGCGGGTGGAGTCGCTCGGAGACCACGGCGAGGGCTTGTGGGGGAGCTCGGTCGACGAGCACGTCGAGCGGGGGATCGCCCGGCTGCAGGGGATGCTCGGTCCCGACGAGGTGCGCTCGGCGGCGGTCCAGGGTGGCCGCAGCCCGCGGGCGCGCCAGCAGACCAGCCCCTGGGGGGAGCGAGGGACTCCGCCCCGTCGGGTGTCGCTTCCCTGGCCCGGGAGCATCCCGCCCCCGGCTCCGGCCCGAGTGTTCGCCGAGCCGCTGCCCTCCCTGGTGCTGGGAGTAGACGGTCGACCCGTCCAGATCACCGAGCGGGGGCTGGTCAGTGCCCCGCCGGCCTCCTTCCGGGCCGGACGGGGTGCCGCCCTGGTGCAGGTCCACGCGTGGGCGGGTCCGTGGCCGATCGACGAGCTCTGGTGGGATCTCGAACAGGCTCGTCAGGTGGCGCGGTTCCAGATCGTCGGGGTCGACGGCAGCGCCTGGCTGCTCGTGGTGGAGGACGGCCAGTGGTGGACCGAGGCTCGGTATGACTGAGACCGACGGAGGTCGTCGTGGGCTTCTCTAACCCACCCGTGACCTGGAACGAGCTGGAGCGTCGGCTGTCTGGACGTCCCGTGCGCGACAACCCCGAGCACGACAGCTCCCCGGGATACTCGCGCAAGCGTCCGGCGTACGAGGCCCAGAACGACCGGGTCCGGCGACCAGAGACACCGGTCGTGCCGTACGCCGAGCTGCACTGCCACAGCAGCTTCAGCTTCCTGGACGGGGTCAGCGAGCCGGAGGAGCTGATCGAGGAGGCGGTCCGGCTCGGACTGTCGGCCCTGGCGGTCACCGACCATGACGGCTTCTACGCCGCCGCCCGCACCGCCGAGGCGGCCCAGGCGTTCGACCTGCGGACCGTCTACGGCGCCGAGCTGTCCCTGGGCCTCAGGACTCCGCAGAACGGGGCACCCGACCCCGAAGGGCAGCATCTCCTGGTGCTGGCCCGGGGCGTCGCCGGCTACCACCGGCTCGCCCGGTCCCTGACCGAGGCTCAGCTGCGGGGGGACGAGAAGGGCCGACCGCACTACGACCTGGAAGAGCTGGCCGGGGAGGCCGGCGGTGACTGGACAATCCTCACGGGGTGTCGCAAGGGGGCGGTCCGTCAGGCTCTGGACCGGGGTGGGCCCGGCTCTGCGGCGGCTGAGCTCGACCGTCTGACCGCGCTGTTCGGGCACGACCGTGTCGTCGTCGAGCTGGTCGACCACGGTCAGCCCTCCGACTCCACGACCAACGACGCGCTGGCGGTGCTGGCGGCCGACCACGGGCTGCCCCTGGTGGCCACCAACAACGTGCACTACGCGACCCCGGCGGACGCACGACTGGG
>JBBQAB010000505.1:0-7049 GCA_038198385.1 Propionibacteriales bacterium | reverse complement strand
GGTGAGGGCGGCCACCTCGGCCACCCAGGCCAGCAGACGGGTGTGGGTAGTGGGGCCGGCCGTTCGCAGGGGCGGGGGAGCGGTGGCGGCCACGGCGGTGGTGGGCTCGAGCGTGGTGGTCATCGACGACTCCTCGGATAGGACCAGTTGGGGCAGTGGTCCCACGCTAGCCCAAGAGCAGCACTGGTATCACAACCGAGAGGGCGTGACCCGACTCACAGGGATCGGGCGGAGCGCTGGCCGGGCGGGGCGGCAGCCTCGGTCGTGACCGGGCTCACACAGCAACCCGGTCCGGGTGGTGACATCACGCATGTCGGGCTGGTGACAGGAGCAGACCAGTGACGCCGGTGGTGTGACCCAGGTCATGCGCAACCGGGTTGGACTCCGACGCGGGAGCGCACGCGAAGGAGCGCCCGGGAGGGAGCGCCGGGGAAGGAGCGCCGGGGAAGGAACGCCCGGCCAGCGGGCGTCGAGCCGGAGGGGGCAGGCTCAATGGAACTGGGGGACGATCAGCCACAGGCAGAAGAGCACCAGCAGTCCGGCCAGGCCCAGGAAGGCGAAGCCGAGACCCCGGGCGGCGCCCGAGCCGGCGGCGGCGCCCCCGGACGAGCTGGCGGCAGTGCGGGAGGGGGCCACCTGGGTGGCGGACAGGAACCGTACGCCCAGCGAGAGCAGCAGCACGAACAGCACGGTCGCCACGATGGACACCACCGCTACGACCCCGAGCGCGGCCCAGTCGATCTTCACCGGGATCCCCCCTTCGTCTGGACCGGGCCTGCGTCGCGGGGGTCACCGGCGTAGCCGGCCGGGGGGGCGGAGGCCAGGACGAACACGTCCCGGCTCTCGGTGACGTTGTCGCGGTTAATGGTGTTGCGCCGGGAGAGGGCGAAGATGACGGCGCAGCCGACCGCCAGCAGGGCCAGCAGGATGAGGACCCCCACCAGGCCCTGGTCCGACAGCAGGGCGGCGAGCCCGCCGACCAGGCCTGCGCCCGGGAGGGTCAGCAGCCAGGCGACCAGCATCTTGCGGGCCACCCCCCAGCGCACGACGCCGCCCGGGCGGCCCAGGCCGGAGCCCAGGATAGAGCCGGTGGCCACGTGGGTCGTGGACAGGCCGAAGCCCAGGTGCGAGGAGGCCAGGATGGTGGCGGTGGTCGCCGCGCCCGCCGCGGCGCCCTGCGGGGTCTCGATCTCGACGATGCCCTTGCCCATCGTGCGCATGATGCGCCAGCCGCCGGAGTAGGTGCCCAGCCCGATGGCCACACCCGCGGCCAGGATGACCCACCACTGGGGTCCGGTGCCCGCGGTCTGCAGGTTGGCGGCGACCAGGACCAGGGTGATGACGCCCATCGTCTTCTGGCCGTCGCTGGTCCCGTGCGCGAGGGCGACCAGGGAGGCGGTGAAAGCCTGGCCGTACTTGAACCCGGTCTGGCTCTGGTCGGTCGGGGTCTTCTGTGTGATCCGGTAGGCCAGCCGGGTGGCCAGGGCGGCCCCGAGGCCCGCGACCAGCGGAGCGGCCAGGGCCGGCAGGAGCACCTTGGAGACGACCACGGAGCCGTGCACGGACCCGACCCCGGCGCCCACGACCACGGCGCCGATCAGGCCGCCGAAGAGCGCGTGCGAGGAGCTGGACGGCAGGCCCAGCAGCCAGGTGAGGAGGTTCCAGATGATCGCCCCGACCAGGCCCGCCAGCACGATGGGGGCAGTGATGAGCCGGTCGTCGAAAAAGCCGTTGGAGATGGTCTTGGCCACGTTGGTGGAAAGGCCCGCCCCGACCAGGTTCAGGACAGCGGCCAGGATCACGGCCGTACGCGGCTTCAGGGCCCCGGTGGCGATCGGTCCGGCCATGGCGTTGGCACTGTCGTGGAAGCCGTTGGTGAAGTCGAAGATGAGCGCCACGACGATGACGGCGGTCACGACGAACAGCAGTGTCACTTCGGGTCCTCATCCAGAACATGGAGGCGTAGCGGCGCCGGTGGACACCTGCGTTGTTGACGGTAGGACACTAACCGTGATGTGAACAAGAGGTGAACGAAACGGCGTGTCCCTGCTGGCCAGGCGGCACCGGGCCGGTCAGAGGCCGTACCGACGGGCGCAGACTGCTCGGGTGCTGACCGTTTCGCCCTGTCGCGTCCAAACCGCTATGATAGGTGATCGTTGTCCCCGATACGTCGGAGTCGACAGGCACTCGTAGCTCAACGGATAGAGCATCTGACTACGGATCAGAAGGTTGGGAGTTCGAATCTCTCCGGGTGCGCCAGTTCTTGATGTTCCGCAGGCCTGGTCGAGGCCGACGTCCCGCCTCCATCTCTGAGCCCACCTTCCTCGCGTGCGCTCCTCCGTGGCCCGTACGTGAGGTTCCGTCCACGGCCGTGACTGTCCGTTCAGCAGCAGCACCAGGCTCCATACCCCGTGGGTATCTCCGCACCGCGGTCGAGACCAACGTCTTCGGCGTCCTGCGGATGATGAACGGGTTCCTGCCGCTGCTGCGGCGCTCGGCGTCCCCCCGGATCGTCAACATGTCGAGCAGCGTCGGCTCGCTGACCCGCCAGACCGCCGGCGCGGACGCGGTCGGTCCGGTGTCGGGCGCGTACTCGCCCTCCAAGACCTACCTCAACGCGCTGACCATCCAGTACGCCAAGGAGCTCCAGGACACCAACCTCCTGATCAACCTGGCGTGCCCCGGCTACGTTGCGACCGATCTGAACCGCTTCAGCGGCCACCGGACCCCTGAGCAGGGGGCGGCCATCGCGATCCGGCTCGCCACGCTGCCCGACGACGGACCCACCGGCGGCTACTTCGAGGACGCCGGCGTCATTCCTTGGTGAGCCCGAGGCCCTGGTGAGGCGGGGGCCCTGGTGAGCTCGCGGCCCTGGTGAGGCGGGGGGCCTGGTGGGGGAGGGCGGACGCCGCCGCCGCCCCCTAGCATCCAAGGGTGACGTCCCGGGTTCTCGTGCTCAGCGCCAGCATCGGCTCCGGTCACGTGATGGCCGCGGCGGCTCTTCAGAAGGCGTTCTCGGACCGCCCCGGGGTCGAGGCTGTGTTGAGCCTCGACGTGCTGGAGGGGACCAGTGATCTCTTCCGGGCCTTCTACGACGACGCCTACTTGGCGCTCGTCAAGGCCACCCCGTGGCTGGTGGGCTGGGGCTACGACGCCAACGACGTGCCGTTCAAGCTGGGCAGCTCGGTGTCGCTGTGGGACCGCATCAACACCTCGGCGACCGTACGCGCGATCCTGGCCTTCCGCCCTACGCACGTGGTCTGCACCCACTTCCTCCCCATGCGGCTGGTCGCCCTGCTGCTGTCCCGGGGCAGCGTCACCTGCTCGCTCGCCGCGGTGACGACCGACTACGACTTCCAGGGTCTGTGGCTGACCGGGGTGTTCGTGCGGTATTTCGTCGCCCGGGAGGAGACCCGGGACTACCTGGTGGCGATGGGGCTGCCCCAGGAGCGCGTCACGGTCTCGGGCATTCCCGTCCGGCCGGGTCTGGGGGGAGCGGTCGACCGTACGGCGGTGCTCGCTCGCTACGGCCTGCGGGACGACCTGCCTACGCTGCTGATCTCGGCCGGGGCGGCCGGCGGAGGCTACGTAGCCAGCATCGTGGCGCAGGTGAGACGCCTCCAGACCCCCGTCCAGGCCGTGATCGTGTGCGGCCGCAACCGGGAGCTCAAGGCCCGGATCGAGTCCCTGACCCGGGGACAGCAGCACCTCGTGGTCCTCGGCTACACCGATGACATGGTCGACCTGATGGGGGCCGTGACCCTCTTCGTGGGCAAGCCCGGTGGACTGTCCTCCTCGGAGTGCATGGCCGCAGGCCTCCCGATGGTCCTGATCAGCCCGATCCCGGGCCAGGAAGTGCGCAACAGCGACTTCCTGCTCGAGGAGGGGGCGGCGGTGCGCTGCAACTACGAGACCACGGTCGGGGCGAAGATCGACCGGCTGCTCGGCGACCCGGCCAAGGTGGCGTCGATGGCCGCGGCCGCCCTCCGGATCGGGCATCCCCGGGCCGCCCAACAGGTGGCGGCCGAGGTCCTGGCTGATACCAGCCAACCGCTGTGGATCAGCCACGCCGCCCAGCGATCCGTCCTGCGGTCCAGCGAGCTCGGCCGGGGCCGGGCCGACGTGGAGGGCCCGGACCGGCTGGTCACCCTGATGGACGTGCTCACGGGCGTCGTGGCCGCGCTGGTCGTGGCCTCGGAGGTGGACGACCTGGAGCGGGTGGCCGAGGCGAGCACGGCGCGGGGCGGGCGGGTCTTCGTCACCCAGGACCGACTGACCCGCCTGGGTCGCCGTCGGCACCTCGATCCCGACGTGCTCCTGCTCCTGGGGCGGGTCGTCGGCGACCGGCCCGACGTGGGTCTTGCGGTCCGTCCCTAACCGGGCGGGGGCGTCTGGTCTCACCCGGGCCGCGGAGCTGCGCGGGATGCGGGCCGCAGCCAGGCCGGTGCTCAGTTGACCGGGCTACTGCCCAGGGTGACCGTGGCCGAGTGCGTGCTGCCCTCGGCGGTGACCCAGGTGATCGTGACGTGGTCGCCCGGCTGGAGCTGGGCGATGGCCGCGTTCAGACCGCTCGCGTTGCTGACCTTGGTGGTCCCGATCCTGGTGATCGTGTCGCCCGCGGCGAACCCGGCCGTGGCGGCGGCGTCGCCGGCGACCACTCCGGCGACGCCGGCCCCGGAGACGCCGGTGCTCTGGCTGGCGTTGCCGTACGCGGTCGTGGCGCCGAGCTCGACTCCGAGGAAGGCGGCCGGTCCGATCCGGACACTGGCCGTCTCGGGCCCGTTCAGGATCTGCGTCACGATGCTCAGCGCGTCGTTGATCGGGATGGCGTAGCCGTCGATCTGGGTTCCGGTCGAGGCCGCGGTGTCGATGCCGATCACCTCACCCTGGGCGTCCAGGAGCGGACCGGAGTCACCGGCCACCACGTCGGAGGACGTCTCGATCACGCCCTTCACCGTCTCGCCGGCCACGCTGGCCTCGTCGGCGGTGGTGATCTGGTCGAGAGGTCGGTCACGGTCCCGTCGGCTGCGCTGAGGCTGCCGGTGCCCCCGGCGTTCCCGACCGCGGTCACGGCGTCGCCGAGGCCGACGGTGTCCTGGTCGATCTTCGCCACGGTGAGTCCGCTGGCGTTCTCCAGCTGGACCAGTGCGACGTCGGCGGTCGGGTTGGCCCCGACGACCGTCCCGGTGTAGGCGGTGCCGGTGCTGGCGATGGTCACCTTGATCAGGCTCGAGCCGGCCACCACGTGATAGTTGGTCAGGATCTGCCCGTCCGCGCTGAGCACGACCCCGGTGCCCGCGGCCTCGCCGTTGGTGAGCACGGTGTCGACGAGGGCGCCGCCGCTCGAGCCGGACCCGTAGCGGCCCCGCCCGCTCGGGACCCAGGTGGTGGTGGTGGTGCTGTCGTTGCCCCAGGCCTGGGTGCTGACGGAGCCGAGACCGCTGGCGGCCTGGGTGCCGGTCCGGCTGGTGGCCGCAGAGGAGATGCCGACCACGCCGGCCAGCAGCCCGCCTGCGGCGACCAGGGCGAACGCTCGGCGGAACGGGAGACGCCGAGCGGTGGGGGTCGGCTGCCCGGCGCGGGTTCCGGAGGCGTCAGTCCGTTCGCCGGAGGCGTTATAACGCTCGCCGGAGGCGTTATAACGCTCGCCGGAGGCGTTATAACGCTCGCCGGAGGCGTTATAACGCTCGCCGGAGGCGTCATGACGTTCGCCGGGGCGTTGGTCGGTCCAGTGGGAGGCACGGTCGGGATCGTCATGGGTCGATTCCGCCGCTCCCGGCCGTGAGGACCCCCGGGACGAGTTGTGCACCGCCTGTGAACTGCGCCGCCTGTGAACTGCACCGCCTGTGAACTGCACCGCCTGTGAACTTGCACCGCCTGTGAACTGCGCAGCCTGTGAACTGCGCCGCCTGTGAATTGCGCCGCCCGGCCGGCCCGGTCGACTTGGTCGACCGGGTCGCAGCCCGGCCCGACGGCGCGTACGGCTAGAAGACGAACCGCTCGTCGGGCAGCCGGCGGGCGGGGACGCCTGCCCCCGGCACCCCGTCCCGGGTGGCGGCGGCCATCGGGGGCGGACCGCACAAGTAGACGTCGCAGTCGCGCAGGTCGGGCACCCGCCGCCGCAGCCCGTTGGCGGTCAGACATTCCCGTTCCGGGCCCAGCAGGTAGACCAGCCGGGCCCCCTTGAGCTCGGCGATCTCCTCCAGCTCGGACCGGAACAGCACCTGGTCGAGGTCCCGGGTCCGGTAGAGCAGGGTCAGCTCCTGGCCCGGGGCCAGCGGCATGGTCTCGAACAGGGCTCGCATCGGTGTGATGCCGACTCCGCCCGCGATGAGCACCACATGCCGGCGGGTTCGGCGGGCTGCGGTCATCGCCCCGTAGGGTTCCTCGGCGAGGACCCGGGTCCCGACCGGGGCGTCCTGCAGGCGGGTGCTGCCCGGGCCGAGGGCTTGACGGTCAGCCGCAACCGCGTGGCGGTCGGCGGCGCCGACAACGAGAACGGGTGCGCGGTGAGGGCGTTCCGGGGGGTCAGGAACCGCCAGCGGAAGAAGTGACCCGCTTCGGCCCGTAGCTCCTCGAGGTGCCGGCCGGCGACCTCGATGCGGACCACGCCCGCGCCCTCGGGGACCACCGCGACCACCCGCAGATGTTGTCGACCCGCCAGCCGCAGGGGCGTGACAACGCGGTAGAACAGCAGCAGCGCAAACGCCTGGGTGTAGAGCAGCGCCCAGAGGATCTGGAGCAGCCGGTGACCGGTGAGGTCCGGACCGGCCAGCTGGTGGGCGAAGGGCAGCCAGCCCCAGGTAGGTGAAGAGGTGGAAGCCGTGCCAGGTCTCGTACGGCACCCGTCGGCGGGCCGTCCCGACGGAGACCCGGCGACCGCGAGCAGCAGCACGGTACCGGCGGTGGCGGCCAGCAGGCCCGGCAGGCACTCGGACCGGGGGGTCCGGCGACCGGTGGGTCCGGCGACCGGAGGGTCAGCTGCGACCTTCGCCGGTCGGCGGGACGAGGAGCTCCCAGGCCCGCCAGGGCCGTTGGGGCCGGCGTCC
>JBBQAB010000504.1:0-6309 GCA_038198385.1 Propionibacteriales bacterium | reverse complement strand
CTGGGTGTCCTCGCGGGAGGAGAGGTCAGCGGGCAGCAGCTCGACCGCGACGTGGTGGGCGCTGCGGAGCTCGGTCGCTGAGGCTTCGAGCCGATCGACGTCGCGGGCGACCAGGACGAGGTCGTGTCCCCGGGCGGCGAGGGCCCGGGCGAAGGCGGCCCCGATGCCCGAGGTGCCGCCGGTCACGAGTGCGGTTGTCATGCGCTCACCCTGTCACGCACCGGGGCGCCGACTCTCCCGAGGGCCTGGCCCGCCTGCCGAGCGTGCGATGAGGACCGTCAGTCGCTGGCCTGGACCGCCGTGAGGAACCCCATCACCAGGATGATCAGAGCGGCCATCATGCCGAACACGCCGCCGACGACGATCCTCGTGGGGGTCGGCGTGGCGTGGGCGTCGGCCGTGGTGAGGAACAGGAAGATCGCGACCGCGAACATGGGTACGGAGACGATAGTGCCCACGATGTACACGAGGTTCTTGCGCATGACGTCAGCCTCTCACGGGGGGATGCCCCGGGTCACCCGGGCGGGACAGCAGCTGGGCGGTCTGACGGGCGATGGCCAGCTCCTCGTTGGTGGGCACCACCGCCACCACGGTCGGCGCCCCGTCGGGGGAGATGACCCGGGCCTCACCGGAGCGGACGGTGTTGCGGTCCTCGTCCACGCTGAGTCCCAGCCCGGCCAGCCCGTCGACGACGGCGGCCCGCAGCGCCGCGTTGTTCTCCCCGACGCCGGCGGTGAAGGTGAGGACGTCGATCCCGCCCAGCTGGGCCAGGTAGGCGCCCACGTAGTGCTTGAGTCGATGGACGTAGACCTCGAGGGCGAGCTGAGCGTCGGCGTCACCCGCTGTACGCCGTTCCTGCAGCTCCCGGAAGTCGTTCACCCCGGCCAGGCCCTTGAGCCCGGACTGCTTGTTGAGGAGGTTGTCGATGTCGGCGATGCTCAGCCCGAGCTCGTTGTGCAGGAAGGTGTGTAGCCCGGGGTCGACGTCACCGGAGCGGGTGCCCATGACCAGACCCTGCAGCGGGGTCAGGCCCATCGAGGTGTCGATGGCCCGGCCGCCGGCGATGGCCGAGGCCGAGCAGCCGTTCCCCAGGTGCAGGACGACCTGACGCAGGTCGGCGAGCGGTCGCCCGACGAGCTCGGCGGCGGCGGCGGACACGAACTGGTGGGAGGTCCCGTGGAAGCCGTAGCGCCGGATCCGGTGCTGGCGGGCCAGGTCGAGCGGAATGGCGTACGTGGCGGCGGCGGCAGGCAGCCGGGCGAAGAACGCGGTGTCGAAGACGGCGACCTGGGGGACGTCGAACTGGGTGCGGGCGGCCGCGATGCCGGCCACCGCGCCCGGGTTGTGCAGGGGCGCCAACGGGCTCAGGTCGGCGATGTCGGCCACGACCCGGTCGTCGATGAGCACCGGGTCGGAGAAGTCGGGTCCCCCGTGCACGACCCGGTGGCCCACGGCCCGCAGCCCGGATCGGGTCAGGTCGACGTGCTGCTCGGCGAGCTCGGCGGCTACTACCCGCATGGCCTGGGTGTGGTCGGCCACGCCCGGGCCTCCGTCGGTCGGGGGCTCTCCGATCCGCTCCACGGTCCCCTTGGCCAGCACCTGCGTGGTCTCCGGCACGACCAGCTGGTACTTCAGCGAGGAGGACCCGGCGTTCAGGACCAGGACGGGTTCGGCACTCACGAGGGGGCTCCCTGGGCATCAGCGAGGTCGGCCGCCCGGACGCCCTGGGCCTGGACGGCGGTGATGGCCACGGTGTTGACGATGTCCTCGACCAGCGCGCCCCGCGACAGGTCGTTGACCGGTCGGCGGAGGCCCTGCAGGACGGGGCCGATGGCCACGGCGTGCGCGCTGCGCTGCACGGCCTTGTAGGTGTTGTTGCCCGTGTTGAGGTCCGGGAAGATGAACACCGTCGCCCGGCCGGCCACCTCCGACCCGGGCAGCTTGGTGCGGGCCACGCCGGGGTCGACGGCCGCGTCGTACTGGATCGGCCCCTCCAGGGCCAGGTCGGGGGCGCGCTCGGCCACCAGCGCGGTGGCCGCCCGCACCTTCTCTACCTCGGCGCCCGAACCCGACGCCCCGGTCGAGTAGGACAGCATGGCGACCCGCGGCTCGATGCCGAACTGGGACGCGGTGTCGGCCGACGAGAGGGCGATGTCGGCCAGCTGCTCGGTGGTGGGGTCGGGGATGACGGCGCAGTCGCCGTAGACCAGGACCCGGTCAGCCAGGCACATCAGGAAGACACTCGACACGGTGTTGACCCCGGGCCGGGTCTTCACGAACTCCAGGGCCGGCCGGATGGTGTGGGCCGTGGTGTTGACCGCACCCGAGACCATCCCGTCGGCCAGGCCGAGGTGGACCATCATCGTGCCGAAGTAGGACACGTCGGTGACGACCTCGCGCGCCCGCTCCAGCGTCATCCCCTTGTGGGCGCGGGCCTTCGCGTACGCCTGGGCGAACCGCTCCACCAGCACCGGGTCCGTGGGCGAGACGACCTTCACCCGGTCCAGGTTCAGACCGAGTGCAGAGCCTCGGGCACGGACCTTGTTCTCCTCGCCCAGCAGGGTGAGGTCGGCAACGCCCCGGCGCAGCAGGATGGCAGCGGCCTCGAGGATGCGGTCGTCGGTCGACTCCGGCAGCACGATGTGGCGACGGTCGGCCCGGGCCCGCTCCATCAGCTGGTACTCGAACATCAGCGGGGTGCGGACCTCACTGCCCGAGACGTCGATGGCGCTCAGCAGGGCGGTCTGGTCGACGGCCTCGGCGAAGAGCCGCCGGGCGGTCTCGATCTTCTTGGTCGAGTCCTTAGTCATCGGGCCCCGCACCTTGATGAGGAGCTCGGCGGTGGTGAAGGTCCCGAGGTCGGTCAGCGCGATGGGCAGGTCCTGCCCGACACCCTCCGACAACCGGCGGATGGTGTCGGGCAGCTCGTAGCCGCCCGTGAGCAGGATGCCGGCCAGGGCCGGGAACGTGCCGGACTGGTGGGCCAGCATCAGCCCGGGGATCAGGTCGGTGCGGTCGCTCGGCGCGATCACCGCCGCGTCGGGACCCAGCCGGGAGAGCACGTTGGGCAGGCTCATCGCGGCCACGATGATCCCCACCGCCTCCCGGTCCATCCAGCTCTCGCTCCCCAGCACGAGGTGGCCGTCGGCCGCCTCGACCAGCGCCCGGAAGGTCGGAGCCGAGAGGGTCGCGCTGTCGGGGATGGCCGCCGTCACCATGCCGGCCAGCGGCGCCAGGGCCGCCTTGACCGCGTCCAGGTCCTCGAGCTCGACCCGGTTGGCGATGACGGCGACGGTGTGGGCGTGGTTGGCCCGGAGCTCGGCGATGGCGCCGTCAGCGGCGGCCCGGATCTGGTCGGCGGTCCGCTCCCGACCGTGCACCACCAGCACCACGGGTGAGCCGAGGTTGGCGGCGATCTTGGCGTTGAAGGAGAGCTCGGTTCCGGTCGAGACGTCGGTGTAGTCCGAACCGAGCACGACGACGACCTCGAACCTCTCGGTCAGGTGCCCGAACCGCTCCACGATGACGTGCAGTGCCTCGTCGGCGTTCTCCCGGGCCGCGTCGTAGGTGACGCCGAGTGCCTCCTCGTAGGTCTGCTCCACCCCGGGCTGGTGGACGAGCAGGTCGACGATCAGATCGATGCCGGGCACGCTCGGGTCGGTGGTGGAGGCGGTGGTCAGCGGCCGGAAGACCCCGACCGACCCGACCTCCCGGGTCAGGGCGTCGAGGATGCCCAAGGCCACCGCCGACTTGCCGGTGAGACCTTCAGGGGACGCGACGTAGACACTGCGGCTCACCCGGACGAGGCTAGCGGCCCCTCCCGACGAAGGCACGGCCTGTCCCGAACTGGCGCAGAGGCGAGGCGGAAGTCACGGTTTGTCGGCGATGACCAGGGGCGGCGGCCCGGGCCGTCTATCGTGTCAGGGTGCCGACCCACCCGCAGATCCCGGGGCTGACGGACTGGCGTCCGCTGGCCCGCGGCGGTTTTGCGACCGTCTGGGAGGCTCGCCAGGAGTCGTTGGACCGGCTGGTCGCGGTCAAGGTCGACCAGCGCACGCTCGAGGAGGAGGCCGAACAGCGACGCTTCCTGCGTGAGGCAGGCGCCGCCGGTCTGATGTCGGGCTACCCCGGCATCGTCACCGTGCACTTCGCGGGCATCCTGCACGACGACCGGCCCTACATCGTGATGGAGCTCTGCCCCGGAGGCTCGCTCAGCCGCTGGCTCAAGCAGGACCCCCGACCCACCGAGGACCAGGTGCGCGAGGTCGGGGTGCGGATCGCCGACGCCCTCTCGGCCGCACACGCCCGCGGCGTTCTGCACCGCGACGTCAAGCCGGCCAACATCCTCATCGACGCGTACGGCCACGCGGGGCTCGCCGACTTCGGCCTTGCCGCCCTGCCAGACCCCGACGCCGACTTCTCGTACGCCTTCGAGGCCTTGACCCCGGCGTACGCCCCGCCCGAGATGTTCGAGCAGCAGCCCCCTTCCGAATTCGGTGACGTCTACTCACTGGCGGCCACGCTGTACGCCCTGCTCAGCGGCCGGGCGCCGTACGGGACCGGGGAAAGCAAACCGACCGTCGCCTCCGTGCTGGAGCTGCAGGAGCACCCGGTCGAACGTATCCCCGGGGTGAGCGAGGGTCTGATGGACCTGCTGCTGTGGGCCCTCGACCATGACCCGACCCGTCGGCCGGCCGCGGTGGAGCTGCGCGACCGGCTGCGCGACCTGTCGGTTCCGACCGCGATCGCGGAGCCCGAGCCGGCGGGCGGACCCGCTGTCCTGGCCCCGGAGGAGAGCCGCCCGGCCCCCGTCCGGTCGCGGCGCTGGCTGCCGGTGGCCGCCGCGGCGCTGACGGTCGCCGTCCTCGGCTCGCTGCTGGTCTGGTCCCCCTGGTCGGGGGAGGTTGCGGCCGTGCCGCCGCCGGCGTCGCCCAGCGGGGTGCCGCCCAACGGGGTGCCGCCCAACGGGGTGCCGCCCAGTCCGGTCGCTACGTCCGCCACCCCGACCCCGAGCGCGACTCCCACCCCGGCCACGGTCCCGCTACCTTCATGGACTGCTCGGCGACCTTCGGCACCGGGGTCTACTGCCCGACGACGGCGGAGTGCTGGGGCGGGGTGGCCTCACTGGTGGACTCGCCCTACCGCGCGACCCCCGCCTCCTGTACGGGAAACCACGTCTACCAGACCTTCCTGGCCGGTCCACTCGACTACGAGCCACGCCTCCAGTCCCAGCTCGATGCCGACAGGACCGTCAAGACGACCTGCACCGCGGCCCGCGCCAACTCACTGCTCGCCGCCGGTGACCGTCGCGACAACTGGGAGGTCATCGCCATCCCACCGCAGGGGGTGCAGGCCGACGACAACGTCTTCCGCTGCATCGTCGGCCGGGGCGAGACCTCGCGGCCGCTGACCATCAAACGGCCGGGCTGAGGGTTCCCAGGCGTTCCCGCAGCCAGGCGATGTCGGTGGCCTGACCTTCGGCGCCCCCGGGGGTCTCGACGACGACGGGCGCGCCGGCCTGGGCGACCACGGCGACCAGGGCGTCCCCGTCGACCCGGCCCTTACCGAGGTTGGCGTGCCGGTCCGCGCCGGAGTCGAAGGCGTCGCGGGAGTCGTTGGCGTGGATGAGGTCGATCCGACCCGTGACCGCCCGGACGCGCTTCACCAGCCCGACCAGGTCCTCACCTCCGGCGTGGGCGTGGCAGGTGTCGAGGCAGAGCCCCACGGTGTCGCCGCCGTCCGCGTCACCGATGGCGGTCCACAGCCGGTCCAGGCGCTCCAGCCGCCGGGCCATGGCGTTGTCGCCCCCCGCGGTGTTCTCGATCAGCAGCGGCACGGGCATCTCGAGCCGCTCGACGCACTTGCGCCAGTTGTCGAAGCCGATCTCGGGATCGTCGCTCTTCAACACGTGGCCGCCGTGGACCACGACGCCGGCCGCGCCGATCTGTGCTGCGGCGTGCAGATACTGCTGCAGGAACTTGCGGCTCGGGATGCGGATCCGGTTGTTGCTGGTGGCGACGTTCAGCACGTACGGCGCGTGCACGTACAGGGTGATGCCAGCCTCCTGGGCGGCCTCCCGGAGGCCCGCCGCCCCGCCCGCGTACGCGAACTCGGGACCCTTCCAGCCCTGCGGGTCACCAAGGAAGAACTGGGCCAGGTCCGCACCGCGGGCCTGCGCCTCGGCCACCGGGTCGACCTGGTCGCCGTGACCGCCGATCAGCACTGTGCTCATGGGGCCGAGGGTAGTGCCCGGCTCTGACGTCAATCCCGACCGACTGTCCAACGTGCCCGACCCCGGGCCCCGCGCCG
>JBBQAB010000503.1:0-3063 GCA_038198385.1 Propionibacteriales bacterium | reverse complement strand
GCGCCGCCGAGAAGATCGGCCCGCTGGCCCAGAGCGCCGCGGAGAAGGCCGGGCCGCTGGCCCACTCCGCTGCGGACTACGTCACCCCGTACGCGCAGCAGGCCCGCGACCTGGTCAGCCCCTACGCCCACTCCGCCGCGGGGAAGATTTCCCCTCTGGCGGCCAGTGCCGTGGCCATGGGGTCCCAGGTCGCCCACGACGCCGCTGACCGCTTCGGACCTGCGCTCGGTGAGGCCCGTGACCGCGTCTCCGACGACCTCCTCCCCCGGCTCAACGAGGCTCTCGGGGTGGCGGCCGCCAGCCCGGTCGCCGTGGAGGCGGCCAAGCGGGGCCGCGCAACCCTCGCGGCAGCCCGCGGCGAGCTAGCCCTTCCGGAACCCAGAAAGAAGAGCCGCTGGCTGCGGCGGGTGGTCATCGTGACCGCCGCCGGCGGGGTGGCGGTCGCGGTCGCCCGCAAGTTCCTCGGCAGCAAGGACGCCGACTGGCAGGCCGCGCGGCCCTCGACCCCGTACGCCGCCCCGACGTCGGCCGCCCCTAGCCCGTGGTCGACCGCGACCGACCCGACCAGCCCGGCGGAGGCCGTGAACGCGGACGCGGGCGAGGACCAGCAGGCCGGGATGTCGGCCCATGACCTCACCCTGGTCGCCGACGGCGCGCCCGTGCCCTCGCAGCCCGCTGAGGGCGGCGAGGTGGAAGCCACCGCGGCCCCGGAGCAGACCGACGCGGTCGAGGCCGTCGACACCCCTGAGACCGGCGACACCCCCGAGACTGAGACGAACGACACTCCTGAGACCAGCGACACCGTCGAGGTCACGGGGGCATCCCCGACCGAGGGGGCATCCCCGACCGAGGTCTCCGAGGTCGACCGCGCCGACGCCACCGAGGACGAGCAGGACGGGATGTCGGCGCACGACGCGGCCCGCGAGGCCGACGGCCAAGCCACGCCCGACCAGCCGGTGGAGGGCACCGACGAGGCGCCCGCCGACCCGAGCGGGGCAACCTCCGGATCCGCCGCCGACGTGGCCCTCGGCGCCCCGGAGAGCGAGCAGGCGGGTGACTCCGTGCAGGGCGTCCCCGTCGAGGACACCGGTTATGACGGTGCCGTGATGGCGCCGGAGTCGACCGAGGAGGCCACCGGGGGTTCCTATGTGGGCAACGAGCCGCCGGAGGGCTTCGTCATCAAGGGTAACGAGCGGTCGATGAAATACCACATGCCCGACGGGGGCGGCTACGCCCAGACGATCGCCGAGGTCTGGTTCGACAGTGAGGAAGCAGCCCAGCAGGCCGGGTACACCCGCGCCCAGGGCTGAGAGTCCGCCGGCTCAGCCGCTGCCCCCGTCTCTACTGGAGCCGGGGGCAGCGCTGTTCGAGCCCCCTCCCGTCGAGGTTGACCATCAAGACCGGTTTGCACCGTTAACATCAGCGACCCGTTCGGGGCCTTCCTGGTTGGAGGCATTTCTTGGCGGAAGGACACGATCATGACGACAGACCTGTGGGTGGACGCTGGACCCTTCCGGGCCCATCTCCGGCATCTGATGGGGGCAGGGCCCGTGACCTCGGCGGAGGTGGCCGCCATGGCAGGGGTCTCCCGACGGGCGGCCGACCATCTGCTCACGGGACGCAACGGACGGCCGCTCCGACGGATCTGCCCCGAGACGGCCCGGCTCCTGCTGGCCGTCACGCCGGCCCAGGTCCGCGCGCTGCGGTGGTGCGGGATGCCGGCCACCGACGCACGCGAGTACCTGGAGCAGCTCCGCGCGGCGGGCTGGAGTGGACCCGAACTCGGCAGTCGGGTTGGCCTCAGCCAGGCCGAGCTTGCGGACCTGGCCACCGGCGCCAGCCAGTGCACCCGCCTGGTCACGCTCCGGCTGCTGGTGGCCGCCCAGGACGTGGGTCGCTCCGAGCTCAGCCCGAGCCGCGGGGCCCAGGCAGGTCGACTCCGGATCACCGACCACGCCGCGTGACCAGCGCCGTCGGAGACCTCCCGGTGGGCAGCTCAGGTCGATGACCCCGCTCGATCGCCCACGGTCGTGGCGCTGTCCTCGTAGGATCGGCCGATGACCAGCCTGGACACGGAGCTCGTCACGGTCGCTCTGGCCGGGCTGGCCGCCGGCGGGGCAACCGCAGCCCTGTGCCGTGGGCTGCTGCCCCGGCTGTCCGAACCGGCGGACGGGGACGGCAAGGTGGCCTACCGCAACCTGCCGACGCGCAGGTTCGTCCTGACCACCTCGGTGGCTGCCGCCGTCACGGCCGCGCTGGTTCCCCTGGGCCAGCCGGTTCCGGTTCGTCCGCTGTGGTGGGTGCTCACCACCCTGGGAGTGCTGCTGGCGGCCGTCGACGCCGTCACCACCTGGCTGCCCCTCTCGCTGACCCGGGTGGCCTGGTCGGCGATGGTCCTCGCGGCCCTGCTCGTCCTGCCCCTGGGCGGAGGGTCGGCCGTCCTGTTCCGGGTCGCGGTGGGCGCGGCCACAGCCTTCGCGCTCTACTACCTCGTCCGCCTCGTCTCCCGGGGCGGATTCGGCTTCGGGGACGTCCGCTTCGCACCCCTGCTGGGCGCGGCGGCGGCGGCCACGGCGTACGGGCTGCTGCTCTGGGCTCTGACTCTGGGCGCCGTGGTGGGTGCGGTCCACGGCATCGTCCGTCTGGTGGGTCGCCGGCCCGGACCGTTCCCCTACGCCCCGGCGATGCTCGCCGGGACCTTCCTCGCTGCCGGTCTCTGGGCCGCCACGGCGGCGGGCGGCTGAACGGGCTGGCTCAGAGGGCTGGCTCAGAGGGCTCGCTCAGAGGGGCGGCGGCGGGAGCGCCCTGACGGGCCGAGAGGAGGGCTCGGGCGTAGGCGTCAGCGGCCTGCGGCTCAGGGTCAGTGTGGAACGCCCGACCGGGACCGCTCATCGTCACGACGTAGCCCTCGCCCGAATGGTCCAGGGAGAGGAAGTGGTCCCCGAGCAGCTCCCGGAGCTGGTCCTCGTGAGGCAGCCAGACCACCGCGTCCGACTCGACGGAGTCCAACGCCCACTCCACGGTGCCGTTGAAGTGGAACCGGGACTCACCCTGGCGGGTGAT
>JBBQAB010000502.1:0-3883 GCA_038198385.1 Propionibacteriales bacterium | reverse complement strand
GGCGGCTCGGGATCGAGGCGCCACGGCTGTGCGTGCTCGGTGCTGCGCGCGACGTCGGCGAGCCGGACGTCGTAGTAAGGACGACCCTCGGCGTCGAGGCCCCGTCCGAGGTAGATGTGGCCAGTGAGGTGGCACCAGGCCGGGAGGTCGATGGGCGCCGCCGGGTCGGTGGCCAGGAGGCGTACCGTGCTGGCGGGAGCCAGCGTGCGGCTCCGTGCGGCGAGCACCAGTAAGAGCTCCCCGCAACTGCGGTCTCCGCCGTCGACCACCTCGACGCTCACGATGCCTCCGCTGGCGTCAAGGCGCACCGGGCACCGAGCACCGTGGTCGTCTGTGGGGCGGCCGCGAACGGTGCGAGGCACACTGCGATCAGGGTGAACCGGCGGCCGGCACTGGAGTACCTCCGCTGTCCGGCAAGCAGGAGGGCACCGGTGCGCAGGAGGACCAGACCTCCCACCACGTTGTCCGAGCCCAGGCTCACCGACAGGTCGCTTGAGTCGCGAGACAGGCCGCTCACGGCGTAGCTGGTCAACGTGCACAACCCGTGCCCGCGTCCTGGGCGACGTCAGGTCCTCGCCTGCACGACACATTGTCCAGCCACCTGAAACCGAGCAACCTCCGCGGAGCAGCAGCCGCACGGGCGTGCTCGTGAGACACCTTGTCGACTGCTGGGCCCACGAAGCACTGGAGCCCCGCTTGCGCCGCCTGCTTCACCATCATCCTGTCTCAAACCTCTTTCGAGCGGTGCGCGAACCTGGAACGACCTCGACCGCCACCACATCGCGATGGAGGTGCTGGCATCTCTAGTCCTAACGTACCGTCGGTCCGGACCCGCGCGAGAGCCGGCCCGCCGGGGACCTCCACCAGATCGTGGGGGTCCCCGCCCAGCCCCCAACCTCGGGGATCGGTCCAGGCCGAGCGGCCGGACTCGCGGAGGGCGGCTACGGACGCTTCGGGAACCCAGGCCCGGGCGTCGACGTCGTCGGCGCTCGCCCGCGACGGTGAGGACGGTATCGAGACGCTGCGGAATCCACGAATGGGAACTTTCTTCCTATTGTGAGCCACGCCGAAACCGGTTGGTGAGCCCGACGGCGACGAGCCCCAGACCGCGGCCGCCCATCAAGGAGACAGCGGCGCCCGAAGTCGGGCGGCACCTTCCAGCCCACGTTCTGGATCCACAGCAGCGGCGTGGCGATCCGGACAAGGCGACGACACCGCGGGCAAGCCGCGAGTCGGGGCTCACCTTCCCAGTACCGGCGGCGGGGGCAACAGGAGCAACAGGCAGCCGTAGCGTTCGCTCGTTGTTTCCATCAGGTGGGAGGGTACGACAAAAGCGCAGCCGCCCAACCCTTACGGACCGAAAACAGAGGTCGTCGTCGGCCGGCGGGCGGTGCCCGCGACGGCACTGAGCCGACCTGCGCGCCCCACCGGATACCAATTCACACCTGTACGCTGGCGAGGTCCTAGCCGGTACCTCCGGTCAGGTGGACGGAGTCACACATGCCCCGAGCCCGCAGATCGCAGCTTCCCCGACAGCGTCTCCTGCCGACGCTGCTGGTCCCTGTGCTCCTAGCGGCCGCTTGCGGGGCCGACGTGGGGAGCGGCTCGGACAAAACCAGCGTCCCATCGCCAGTTGCAGCGGCAACCACGCCGATCGGGCCACCAGACGCACAGACCCCTGCCTCTGGTGCGCAGCCTGCACCCTCGTCCGCGCAGCCGTCGACCGCCGGCACGATCCTCGGTCGGGCCACCGACGAGAGCTCGGGGAAGCCACTGGCTCAGGTCTACATCGTCGTGGGGTACAAGGGCATCCAGCGGGCAGCGATCACCGACGCCGACGGCCGCTACACGGTGCACGGCGTCCCCGCCGGCGAGCCAGCCGCGATCCTCGGCTTCCACGAGCACAACTATCGCTACCACAACAGTCGATATGACGCGAACTTCGTGCCCCGGCTCGAGCCCGGCCAGACGATCACCTATGACTTCACAGCTCGTCAGCTCGCTGACCCGGCCGGTCAGCCGAGCGTGAGCGACCCGGTGATCAGTACCGGGACGGCACACCCCGGAGACCGCGTCCAGTTCGAGCTCACCGTGACCGGCGGCGAGGGCGGACTGTCCGACGAGGTCTTCGCCTCGAGCCCCCGGCTCGGGCGGATCGCTTGGCTGCACGGGGCCGGCGGTGACCGTTTCCGCGGTGAGCTGACCATCCCGTCCGACACCGCCCCCGGTGACTACCCGTTCGCCTTCTTCGCGGCCAGCAACAAGTGCTACGACCCCGAGCGATTCCCCACCCGCGTCCTGCACGTTGAGTCGGTGTGACGCAGTCGGCAGCGACCGCGAATGATCCAGTCCTCGACGGGGGGTCCAACTCCGGCACGCGTCGCCATCCAGACCCGCCGCCCTGAGGCCTGGGAGGCCCCTGCCGTCGGCGGTCGAAGTCGAGGGTCTGGCGGCACAGGGCGGCTCTCGTCAGGGCACGAGGATTGACCTGACCACCGCACTGTCGGTGACCGCCGCCAGTGTGTCGCCGTACGCGTCGAGTCCGAACCGGCAGTTCACCAGCCCTACCGCGTCCACCCCGCCCGTGCGCAGCGCCGTTGCTCAGGCCGCGCCGCGGGCGGGGTAGTCGTTGTCCTGCGCGAAACGCAACCCACCAAGAACATCGTCCAGGGCCGGACGGCCGAAGGGCATGGTCGCGACACTGCTCCAATACAGGCTGTGGTCGGCATCGAGGACAAACATGCCCGGCTCGTTGAACCGGGGCAGTTCGCCGTCCTTGATCGAGGTGGAGATGAAAAGACCCCACTGCCGGGCGGACTCCTCTTTCATGCCGTACGCCACGGACAGCCGCTCCAGACGCCAGGACTCGACCAGTTCGGCACTGCGCTCGGCCGATTCCATGCTCACCGCAACCACGCGTCCGACTCCGGCCGAGCGGATCTCATCCAGACGCCTCTCGAGCTCGCTGAGCTGCTTGCGACACACGGGGCAATGCAGGCCACGGAAGAACAGAACCAGCGTGAACCTGCCGTCCACACCAGATCCCAGCGAGAGGTCATCGGTGGAACCGCCGGCGGTCAACGGGAGCGACAGCTTTGGGGCCTGGGAACGAGGGATCAGCGTCATGCCAGCCACAACCGTCCGAAGGGGTCGGATGTTCCACGGCCTGCTTCCCCAGCCCTCCCAGGCGGGCGTTCGGTCGACGTCGTCCATCGTTGGCCGGTCGCTGGTCGCTGGGCGGCCAGGCCGCGGATACCGCCACGAGCCCGGACTTGACCAGACCGAGGTCAAGGCGTAAGGAATATGAGCAGCATCCTCACGTTGCTACGGTCGACCCGCAGCTGGCCCCATTTCTGGGTCCTCCGACACGGGCGGGCACTCGGCGGTCGCCGCCGTTCACCTATTTTTGTGGAGAACTCATGGACCTGAAGAACGCCTCGATCCTGATCACCGGTGCCGGGAGCGGCATCGGAGAAGCCCTCGCTCTGCGCCTCGCCGAGCACAGACCTAGGCTCACGCTCGTGGGTCGCCGTCAGCAGCCCCTCGACGACCTGGCGGACCGGGTCCGACAGCAGGGCGCCCGAGCTCACGTGGTGACCGCTGACCTCACCGAACCAGGCGCGCCGGAGACGGTGGTGGCCTCGGCCCGCGCCGTGTTTGGTGGGATCGACGTACTGGTCAACACCGCGGGCAACGTCAGAGCCGGCCGGCTCGAAGCCATTGAGGAGTCCGAGGTCGTGGCCCAGGTCGCGCTCAACCTGACCGCACCGATCCTGCTCACCCGCGCGGCGCTGCCCAGCCTGCGGGAGTCCGACCGCGGTCTGGTTATCAACGTCTCCTCGGGGATCGGGCTGGTCGCGATGCCGACCTACGCGACCTACGC
>JBBQAB010000501.1:0-2028 GCA_038198385.1 Propionibacteriales bacterium | reverse complement strand
GTCGGCGTCGAAGCTGGTGACCACGCCGGCCAGCGTGAACACGACCCCGAGCAGCATCGCGAGCACGAAGGTGGCCCGGAAGCTGCTGGTGACCTGCTGGGCGGTCGCCACCGGCACGACCATCAGCGCACTGACCAGCAGTAGCCCGACGGTCCGCATCGCCAGCGTGACGGTGATGGCGGCGAGGACGACGATGGCCACGTTGTAGAACCGCACCGGCAGGCCCTGGGTCTTGGAGAACTCCTCGTCGGAGCAGACGGCGAACAGCTGGGGCGCGAGCCCGAGGGTGGGCACGAGCACCACCACGGCAAGGAGGCCGACGAGTCGGAGGTCCCCGGTCGTCACGGTGGTCAGGGAGCCGAAGAGATACTGCGAGAGGGCGCCGGTGCCTGCGCCCGCGATGCCCGACATCAAGACGCCGGCGGCCAGCCCGCCGTAGAAGAGGATGGCCAGCCCGACGTCGCCGGTGGCCTTTCCCCGCTGGCGCAGCACCTCGACGATGATCGCGCCCGCGACGCAGACCACGACCGCCACCGGGATCGGAGCCTGGCCGGTGAGCAGGGCCAGCCCGACCCCGGCGATGGCTACGTGTCCGAGCCCGTCGCCGAGCAGGCTGAGGCGGCGCTGCACGATGTAGGTGCCGATGGCGGGGGCGATCAGCCCCGTGAGCAGCGCCGCGAGCAGGGCGCGCTGCATGAAGGGGAAGCTCAGGAGCTCGCTCATCGTTCGACCGTCCCGTCCAGCAGGCTGTGCTGGTGGCCAGGGCTGTTCTGGTGGTCAGGGCCGTGCTCGTGCCCGTCGGTCTCGAAGGTGCCCGCCAGGTCCCCGAGTGGTCCGTCGTGGGCGATTCGACCCTCCCGCAGCAGGACGGCCCGGTCGACCAGGGGGCCGAGGGCACCGGCCTCGTGCAGCACCATCATCATCGCGGTCCCGGCGCGCAGGGAGTCGTTCAGCAGTGAGGCGAGCACCTCCTGGTGGGCCAGGTCCACTCCGGCCGTGGGCTCGTCGAGGACCAGCAGCTCCGGCTCGCCCGCCAGGGCCCGGGCGATCAGGACCCGCTGCTGCTGCCCGCCTGACAGGACCGACAGCCGGTCCCCGGCCCGGTCAGCCATCCCGACCGCCTCCAGGGCCCGGCTGACCGCGGTCCGGTCCGCGGGCCGCGGCGGCACGAACGGGCGCCGGTGGGCCAGCCGGCCCGCGGCCACCACCTCGCGCACCTTGGCCCCGCTCAGGCTCGCGGTGGAGCGCTGGGGGACGTAGCCGATCCGCGACCAGGAGCGGAACGCGCTGAGCGGCTGCCCGAACAGCTCGACGCTGCCACGCTGCCGGGGGACCAGGCCGAGCAGGGTCCGGACCAGGGTCGACTTGCCCGAACCGTTGCCGCCCAGCAGGGCCACCGCCTCGCCCGCGCGCACGGAGAAGCTGATCCCGCGCAGCACCGGCAGCCCGCCCAGCTCGACCGAGATGTCGTCGGCGGCCAGCACGACCTCGCCGACGGTGCTCACCGGCACCCGTTGGCGGTCTGCAGGGCCACGAGGTTGGAGGTCATGACCGCCAGGTAGTCCCGACCGCGGGACGCGTCGGTGATGCCCTCCAGCGGGTCGAGCACGTCGGTCCTCAGACCCAGGTCGCTGGCGATCGAGGTGGCCACGGCGGGGGAGACGAGCGTCTCGTAGAAGATCGTGGTGATGCCGTACGTCTTCGCCTCACCCTGGACCGCGGCGATCCGCGCCGGTGAGGGCTCGGCGTCCGGAGACAGGCCGCTGATGCCGATCTGGCCGAGGCCGTAGCGCCGGGACAGGTAGCCGAAGGCGGCGTGGGTGGTGATGAAGTCCCGTCGGGCGCAGGTGGTCAGACCTTCCTGGTAGGCGGTGTCCAGGCGGCCCAGGTCGGCGACCAGACCGGCGGCGTTGTCCGCGTACGCGGTGGCGTGGGCGGGGTCCAGGGTCGCCAGCCGACGCCCCATCTCGGTCGCGATGGTGGCCATGTTGGTGGGGTCGAGCCGGACGTGCGGGTCCAGGGCACCGT
>JBBQAB010000500.1:0-2517 GCA_038198385.1 Propionibacteriales bacterium | reverse complement strand
GCCGACCCGCCTTACCCGCGGTCGACCGCGGCAGATGAGACTCGAGCAGCTCCCACTGCTCATCGGTCAAATCATGACGATCATGCACATCGCCATACTCGGCTAACCCGGCCTTCAAGCATTGCGGGACACGCCCTAGTCCGCGGCCGCCCCCACCCGGCTGAAGCGGGTTTTGGCTCTCACCGGCTCGGCTCGGGTCAGGTGGGGTCGCTCACATAGCTGTCGGGATCCTTGTCCTCAACCTGGATGCCGCCGGAATGACGGGCCTCGAAGGTGGCGAAGGCCACAGCGATGTCGTGACGCAGCGGCAAGTCGGCGTGGTGCCGGAAGTCGGCGAGGTCCTGGCGCTCTTCCTCGGCCATGTGGTCGCTGTTGGCCTCCCGGGCCTTGACCACCGCCTGACGCCAGTCATCGCTGCCGACCTCATACCCGTCCACCTCGGCGACGGCGTCACGGATCTCGTTATGGTCCTTGATGACGTCCTTGACCTCGCTGGCCGCGCTGTCCTCGCCCCCTCCACCGGTGCCGATGTCGAGCAGGTGGGGATAGAAGAACCGCTCCTCAGCGGCCGCGTGCACCTCCAGGAGGACCTTCAGCCGCTGCCAGATGGCGCCCAACGCCTCGGTGTTGGCGTCCTCGATGTCGTCGAGGTAGGCGAAGAGGCGCCGTTGCTCGTGGTGGTCGTTCAGGATGAGATCGGTGATGTCCATGACTACTCCACGTTCCTGGGGCAGGTCGCTCACGGGCTCGCGCGCAACCGTCGTGCAGAGAACCCTGAACGGACGTGCTCGGAGGGTTCCAGCCGAGTGATGAGGTGCGGTTGTGCGTTCACCGGCAGACATCAGCTTCTCCGGCAGCGTACGGCCGCGACCTCGCCCGCCCACGACCGGGACGACCTGAGGCGCTCGCGCGACTGGACCCACCGCTCAGCTGGCCGAGTCCTTCTAGGGTGGTCTGCCGCCAACTCGGCGACGACCCGGCTTTGAGGTACGGCCGCGGCGGGCGTGTGCTGGGGGTGAGCAGTCACCGGGGCGCGCCCGCGACCGGCTCCTCCCGTGTACGGCCGCTCAGCACGGCGAGCACGTCACTGTGCCGGATCCAGCCGACCAGCACGTCGGTCGTGTCGATCACGGGGACCGCGTCGGCACCTCGGTCGAGGAGTCGCAGTGCGAGGTCGAGGTGGGCGTCGGCTGCGACCGGGGTGACCGGGGTGCACAGCGAGGCCAGATCGGTGTCCTCGCCGGCCGCGACCGCGTCCATGATCTCGTGGGCGTTCAGCACCCCGAGGTACCGCTGGTCGGTGTCAACCACCGGCAGCGAGCTGGCTCCGGAGGCCGCGAACAACGCCGCGACCTCGCGCAACGGAGTGTCGGAAGGGATCGGGGCCGGCACCGTGCTCATGACCTCGCTCAGCGGGGTGCGGGCCAGCGCGGCGTCGGCCGGCTCGTCCAGGTCGATCCCACGGCGGAGCAGTTTCCGGGTGTAGATCGTGTCGCGCGAGACGAGATGGCTGATGCCGGTGGCCAGCACGATGGCCAGCATCAACGGCAGGATAATGGTGTACTCACCGGTCAGCTCGAACAGCATGACGACCGCGGTGATCGGGGCGCGGGCTGCGCCAGCGAACACCGCACCCATGCCGACCAGCGCGTACGCACCGACGGAGCCGCCTGCGTTCGGCGCGACCAGGTGCACGATCTCGCCGAACATCGCCCCCACCATCGCCCCGCAGAACAGGCTGGGTGCGAACACACCGCCCGACCCACCGATGCCGATCGTCAGGGAACAGGCGACGACCTTGCCGATGAGCATCACGGCGAGGAAGCCGAGGGCGTAGGTTCCGTCGACCGCGCGGCCCAGAACCGGGTAGCCGACGCCGTACGTCTGGGGCAGGACGAGCAGCACACCGCCGAGGAGGACGCCGCCGACGGCAGGGCGCAGCCACTCGGGACCCCGCCACGCCCAGTCGCAGAAGTCTTCGATCAGGTAGAGACTCCGCGAGAAGCCGACCCCGGCCAGTCCTCCGACCAGGCCGAGCAGGGCGAAGAGGGGAAACTGGACGAGATGGTCGACCCGGAAGGGCGGCAGCCTCAGGAAGGGGTCGTCCCCGACCACCGTCCGGCTGATGATGCTCGCGGTCACCGACGAGACGACCACCATCCCGAACGACTCGGTCGCCCACTGCCGCAGGATCAGCTCCATCGCGAAGAAGACCCCGGCCAGCGGGGCGTTGAACGTGGCCGCGATACCGCCGGCGGCCCCGCAGGCCACCAGGAGCCGGATGCGGCGCTCGTCCAGCCGGAACACCTGAGCCAGAGACGATCCCATGGCCGAACCGATCTGGACGATCGGGCCCTCCCGTCCGACCGATCCGCCGCCGGCGATGCACAGCGCACTGGCGAGGGCCTTGACCACCGCCACCTGCGGCCGGATCCGGCCCCCGATCCGCGCCCCCCCCCCCATGACCTACGGGACAACCTGTCCCCCCGCCCCTCGGGCGCAGCGGGAGAAACCTGG
>JBBQAB010000499.1:0-5728 GCA_038198385.1 Propionibacteriales bacterium | reverse complement strand
CGGTCATCCGCACCCTCGGCTCGGCTCCCCCGGCCCGCGCCCGGCACACCCGGCAGTCCGCGGGCGTCCAGGTCCGCCTGGCCACGCAGGCCCTGGTCGCGCGTGTCGGCGGCAAGGCCGACATCGCCCAGGGCGGCGGGACCGACGGCAGCAAGGTGGCCGACGCGCTGACCGCGGTCGAGCACGCCATCGGCCACACGCTGCAGTCCTGAGGTGGCCGACTTCAGGCGCGGCGTGCGGCTGGGGCTGGACTGGGGCGACGCCCGGATCGGCGTCGCCTCGTGCGACCGGGACGGTCTGCTGACCTTCCCGGTCGTCACGGTGACCGCGGGCCCGACCGAGATCGCCCAGGTCGTGGCCCTGGTGGTGGAGTACGAGCCGATCGAGGTCGTCGTCGGACTCCCGACCTCGCTCAACGGACGGGAGGGCCCCGCGGCGGTCAAGGTCCGGGAGCGGGCCGTGGCCCTCGCCCGGGCCGTCACCGTCCCGGTCCGGCTCGTCGACGAGCGGTTGAGCACCGTGACCGCCGCGCGCCAGCTGCGGGAGAGCGGGAAGAAGGCCAGGCAGCAGCGCTCGGTGATCGACGCGGCGGCCGCGGCGGGCATCCTGGAGCAGGCCCTCGCCCTCGAGCGTGGGCGGGGTGAACAACCGGGGGAGTTAGTATCGGCCCCTGGTGACCTTCGCTGAGGAGGTCAGGACCGTACGGTCCGGGAAGTCAGGGCGCCGGAGAACCCGGCGCGGATCTGAGGGGAACCAACCAGCGTGTCATCGATGCTCGACCCGGACGTCAAACCGAGCCAAGCAAAAGAGTTCGTGCACAAGGGCAAGGGCTGCCTCGCGGTGGTCGTCGCCGCTGCCGTGCTGATCTTCGGTGGCTTCTTCGTCTGGAACAAGACCAGTGACTTCCTGAGCGGGTTCGGTCAGGTGCCGGACTACCCCGGTCCGGGCAAGACGGCCATCACCGTCACCATCCCCGACGGCGCCTCGCTGGACGAGATCGGCGGGGTGCTCGCGAGCGCCGACGTGATCAAGTCCACCAAGGCCTGGGACGCCGCCGTCCGCACCGAGTCCCGAGCCACGAGTGTCCAGCCCGGCCGCTACCTGATGCAGACCAAAATGCCCGCGGTCGAGGCCCTCCGGCTCCTGATCAATCCCGGGGACTCCCGCATCCGGTCGCAGTTCACCATTCCCGAGGGCCTCCGGCTGACCGCGCAGGTGGACGCCCTGGCCAAGGGGACCAAGATCAAGAAGTCGGCCTTCCAGGCCGCGCTCAAGAAGCCCGGTGACCTGGGCCTGCCGTCGTACGCGAAGAACCGGCCCGAGGGCTTCCTCTTCCCCGACACCTACGAGCTCACCTCGAACGCCACCGCCAGCTCGGTGCTCCGGCAGATGGTCAGCCAGTACAAGATCCAGGCCCAGCAGACCGGTTTCGAGGCCGGGGCCAAGAAGCTGAAGCGGACCCCGTACGACGTTCTCACCGTGGCCAGCATCATCGAGCGTGAGGTCAACCAGGACCAGTACCGGGCCAAGGTGGCCCGGGTGCTCTACAACCGCCTCGACGCCGGGATGCCGCTGGGGCTGGACTCGACGGTGATCTACGCGGAAAATCTGACGACCAACACCACGACGCCCAAGGACCGGGCCAGCACCTCGAAGTACAACACCTACAAGTACAAGGGCCTGCCGCCCGGGCCGATCTCGGCTCCGGGAAAGGCGGCCCTGGACGCCGCCGCCAACCCGGCGAACGGCAAGTGGCTCTACTTCACCACGGTCAACTTCGACACCGGCGAGACCAAGTTCGCCAGCACCGCCGCCGAGTTCGAGAAGATCCGGCTCGAGTTCGTGGGCTGGTGCAACAGCAACCCCGGGCGCTGTGACAGCTGAGCCCCGCCGTTGTGCGGTGCTCGGCTCGCCCATCCGACACTCACTCTCCCCGGCGCTGCACCGGGCCGCGTACGCCGCCCTCGGCCTGGGCTGGACCTACGACCGGTTGGAGGTGGGGGAGGACGAGCTGGCCGGTTTCGTGGCCCGCTGCGGTCCGGAATGGCGAGGTCTGAGCCTGACCATGCCGCTGAAGGAGGCCGCCCTCGACCTGGGTGAGGTTGACGAGGTCGCCCGGCTGGCCGGTGCGGCCAACACGCTGGTCTTCGACCCCGACGGCTCCCGTCGGGCCAGCAACACCGACGTCGGCGGGCTCGTCTGGGCCGTTCGCCGGGTCGTCTCCCAGCCCTGCGCGCGGGTGACGATCCTGGGGGCGGGAGCGACGGCACGGTCGGCTCTGCTGTCGGCGGCTCAGCTCGGGGCCACCCGGGTCACCGTCGTGGCGCGTACGCCGGCCAAGGCGGCGCCGCTGGTCGAGCTGGGCACGGTCCTGGGGGTCGACGTCACCGTGGGGCCCTGGACCTCGGACCTGCCGGAGGCCGACCTGGTCGTCTCCACCGCCACCTCCGGGGCGGCGGACGGGATCGCCGACGCCACGGCCGGCAGCGCACCCCTGGTGTTCGACGCCGTCTACGACCCGTGGCCGACCGTCCTGGCCACCGCCGCGACGCGGGCCGGGTGCACGGTCCTCAACGGGCTGGACCTGCTCGTCGGACAGGCGCTGCTGCAGCTGGAGGCCATGACCGGGCGGACGGTCCCGCCCGCGGTGCTGTACGAGGCGGGGCGGGCGGAGCTGGCCCGCCGGGCTGAGCTGGCCCGCGGGGCGGTGGCGGGCTTCGTCGCCCCGGACGACCCGCCGGCCTGAGCCACCCCGTACGCCCGGTCGGCATGCAGACGAGGCCCGGCCGAGGCGGCTACGCGTGGAAGACTGCTTCCCATGCTCAGATGGCTGACGGCAGGCGAGTCGCACGGTCCTGCCCTGGTGGCGATCCTCGAAGGACTGCCCGCCCACGTTCAGGTGACCACCGACGACGTGGCGGAGGCGCTCGCCCGACGGCGGCTCGGCTTCGGCCGCGGCGCCCGGATGAAGTTCGAGGCCGACGCGGTGACCTTCCTGGGCGGCGTACGCCACGGCGAGAGCCAGGGCGGGCCGGTCGCGATCCAGGTCGCCAACACCGAGTGGCCGAAATGGGAGACCGTGATGTCGGCCGACCCGGTCGACCCCGACGTGCTGGCCGGACAGGCCCGCAACGCCGCCTTGACCCGCCCACGGCCGGGGCACGCCGACCTGGCCGGGATGCAGAAGTACGACTTCGACGAGGCCCGTCCCATCCTCGAGCGGGCCAGCGCCCGGGAGACCGCCGCCCGCGTCGCGCTCGGCCGGGTGGCCATGAACTTCCTCCGCCAGGCGCTCGGGGTGACCGTGCTCAGCCACGTCACCGAGTTGGGCACGGTCTCCGCCCCCGGGGGGGTGCTGCCCACCCTGGACGACCTGGAGCTGATCGACGACGACCCGGTGCGGTGCTTCGACCGGGACGCCAGCGCGGCCATGATCGCCGAGGTGGAGACCGCCCAGAAGGACGGCGACACCCTGGGCGGGGTGGTCGAGGTCGTGGTCTGGGGCCTGCCCCCGGGACTCGGCTCCCACGTCCACGGGGACCGTCGCCTGGACTCCCAGCTGGCCGGGGCCCTGATGGGCATCCAGGCCATCAAGGGGGTCGAGGTCGGCGACGGCTTCGAGCTGGCCCGGACCCGCGGGAGCCTTGCCCACGACGAGATCCTCGTCGGCCCGGACGGCATCAGACGGGCCTCCCACCGCTCCGGTGGAACCGAGGGCGGGATGAGCACCGGCGAGGTGCTCCGGGTGCGGGCGGCCATGAAGCCCATCGCCACCGTTCCGCGGGCCCTGCGGACCGTCGACACCGCCACCGGTGAGGCTGCGGTGGCCCACCACCAGCGCTCCGACGTCTGTGCGGTCCCGGCGGCCGGCGTGGTCGCCGAGGCCATGGTGGCCCTGGTCATCGCCAACGCGGTCGTGGAGAAGTTCGGCGGGGACTCGGTGGGGGAGACCAAGCGCAACTACGAGGCGTACCTGAAGCAGATCGCCGACCGCGGGCTCGCCATCCACCCCGACGCGCCGAACCGGTGACCGGGCCGGTAGTCCTCGTCGGTGCGCCCGGGGCGGGCAAGTCGACCGTCGGCCGGCTCCTGGCTGCTCGGCTGGCGGTGCCGTTCGTGGACGTGGACGTCCTGATCGAGGACCGGGTCGGCAAGTCCGTCGCGGCGATCTTCGCCGACGACGGCGAGGCCGTCTTCCGGGCCTTCGAGGAGGCCACGACCGCCGAGGTGATCGGCTCCTCCGGCGTGGTGTCGCTGGGCGGCGGCTCGGTGCTGTCCGCGGTCACCCGCGACGCCCTGCGGGGTCACCGCGTGGTGTGGCTGCAGGTCACCGCGGCGCACGCCGTCCAGCGGGTGGGGTTGAACGCGGCCCGACCGCTGCTGCTGGGCAACGTCCGCGGCCGGCTGATGACCCTGCTGCAGGAGCGGACGCCGCTCTACGCCGAGGTGGCCACCGAGACCATCGCGACCGACGAGCTACGGCCCGGGGCTGTGGTCGACCTGATCCTGGCGAACGGAGAGACCGGTGCCTGACCTGACCCGGATCGCGGTGAGCGCCGAGCAGCCGTACGAGGTGCTGGTGGGCCACGATCTGCTCGGCGGCGTCGCCGACCTGCTCGGCGCCGGCGCGCAGCGGGTGGCGGTGATCCATCCTCCGACCCTGGTGGGACTGGCCGAGCACGTCGCCCACGGGCTTCGGGCCGCCGGCCTCGAGGTGACCCGGATCGACGTGCCGGACGCGGAGGCGGCCAAGTCCGCCGAGGTGGCCGCACGCTGCTGGTCGGTGCTCGGCCAGGCCGGCTTCACCCGTTCGGACGCGGTGGTCGGCGTGGGCGGCGGGTCGACCACCGACCTGGCCGGCTTCGTGGCCGCGACCTGGCTGCGCGGGGTGGGTCTGGTGACCGTGCCGACCAGCCTGCTGGCCATGGTCGACGCCGCGGTCGGCGGGAAGACCGGCATCAACACCCCCGAGGGCAAGAACCTGGTCGGCTGCTTCTACGAGCCGCTGGGCGTGGTCTGCGACCTCGACGTCCTGGCCACGCTGCCGCACGCCGACCTGGTCGGTGGGTTGGCCGAGGTCATCAAGGCGGGCTTCATCGCCGACCCCCGGATCCTCACCCTGGTCGAGGGTGATCCCGCCGCCGCCGTACGCCCCGACTCCCCGATGCTGCGAGAGCTCGTGGAACGCGCCATCCAGGTCAAGGCCGACGTGGTGTCGGCGGACCTGCGTGAGGCCACCTCGGTGGGCCGAGACGTGGGCCGGGAGCTGCTGAACTACGGCCACACCCTGGGCCACGCGGTCGAGCGGCGCGAGCACTACCGCTGGCGCCACGGCGAGGCGGTCAGCGTCGGTATGGTCTTCGTGGCCGAGCTGGCGCGGCTGGCGGGGATCCTGGACGACGCGACGGCGGCCCGGCACCGTGAGCTGCTGCAGCTCGTGGGGCTGCCGGTGTCCTACGACCCCGCCGCCTTCGAGGACTTGGTGGCGACGATGGGGCTGGACAAGAAGACCCGGGGCTCGACCCTGCGGTTCGTCGTCCTCGACGGGCTCGCGAGCGCTCAGATCCTCGTCGGACCCGACTCCGAGCTGCTGGAACGGGCGTACGCGGCGGTCGCTCGCTAGGTCGAGCGGCTCGCTGGGTCGAGCGGCTCGCTGGGTCGTCATAGCTCGCTGGCCGGCGGCTGCGGGGTCGGGCTAGCGGATGAGCACCTGGAGCTCGCCGACCGG
>JBBQAB010000498.1:0-11040 GCA_038198385.1 Propionibacteriales bacterium | reverse complement strand
CCGTTGGTGCCGGTCACCGCACACATGTCCAGGGCCTGGGCCGGCTCGTGGTAAAGCCGGGCCGCGACGAACGCCATCACCCGGCGGGGGTCGTCCACGACGACGACGGGCACCCCGGGCCCGGGAGCGTGGGCGGCGGCCAGGTCACCACCGGCCCGGTCGGTCAGCACGGCGGCGGCCCCGGCCGCGACCGCGGCGGGCACGAACGCGGCACCGTGGTGGTGCCGACCGGGAAGGGCGACGTAGAGGTCACCCGGGCCGACGAGCCGGGAGTCCAGGGTGATGCCCGAGACCGGCGGTCCGGGCGCGGTCCCGGCGCCCTCGGCTCGGCGGCTCTCGGTTCCGGTCCCGAAGAGCTCGTCGAGACCCACCGCGGGCAGCCCGACCGGACGGAGCGCGGAGGAGCCGGAGACCGAGGACACCTCCGTGACGCTAGCGACCGACGCCGGGGGCCGCGACGCGACCCGCGGTGTCACCACGTTGTGACGGGGACACCGGGCTTGGAGGTGTCGGGCATGACGCCGTAGCGCGGCAGTGCGAAGTTCATGATGTCGCGGTAGACCGGGGCCGCCACCGCGCTGCCGCTCGCGTCCTTCTTGGGGTCGGTGACGACCACGTACGTGAGGATCTGCGGGTCGCTGATCGGGGCGACCCCGACGTAGGAAGTCACGTAGCCGCGGTAGCAGCCACACTTCGTGTTGGCCAGCTGGGCCGTCCCCGTCTTGCCCCCGGTGCGGTAGGCGGGCAGCTTGAGCGGGCTGGTCCCGGCGCGCAGGTCGACCACGGCCTCCATCAGGTCGCGGACCTGGGCCGAGGTCGAGGAGGACACGATCCGCCGCGGGGTGCGCGGGTCGCCCAGGGAGACGACCCGACCGTCGCTGTCGGTGGCCTGCCGGATCAGCGTCGGCGGGTGGTAGACACCGTCGTTGACGATGCCCGCGATCGCCGCGGCCTCCTGGACCGCGGTCACCGAAAGGGCCTGCCCGAACGCGATCTGGTCCCGGGTGATGTCGGTCATGGAGGCGCTGGGCAGGATGCCCTGAGACTCACCCGGCACCTCGATCCCGGTCTTGGCCCCGAGGCCGAAGCTGGCCAGGTAGTCGTGCAGGCCCTGCTTGGTCCCCTGCCGGGCCAGCAGCGCAGTGCCGATGTTGGACGAGTTGGCGATCACGCCGCGCATGTTCAGGTGGAGCTCGGGGTGGACGAAGTGGTCCTTGATGGTCAGGTCGCCGGACTGGAGCAGCGACGGGACCTTAACGGGGGTCTCGGGGTTGACGAACCCGCCGTCGATCAGCGCCGCCGAGGTCAGGACCTTCTGCACGCTGCCCGGCTCGTACGGGGTGGAGACGGCCCGGTTCTGCAAGTTGGCCGCGTCCTGCTTGCGGACGTCCGAGGCGTTGAAGGACGGCACGCTGGCCATGGCCAGCAGCTCCCCGGTCTTGACGTTCATCGTGATGGCCACCCCGGAGGCGGCGTGCTGCTGGGCCACGGTCGCGGCGAGCCGCTTCTCGGCCGTGTACTGCAGCTCGGAGTCGATGGTGGTCTGCAGGTTGAGCCCGTTGACCGCGGGCGTCAGCGAGCTCTGCCCGAGCGGGATCTTGCTCCCGTTGGGGGCGCTCTCGTAGGACTCGGTACCCTCGGTCCCCGCCAGCTCCTTGTTGTAGGAGCGCTCCAGACCCTCACGGCCCTTGCCCCCGGCGTTCACGAAGCCGACCAGCGGCGCCGCGACCGTCCCGTTGGGGTAGGTCCGGGTCGGGTCGCTCTCGCGGAAGATGCCGTAGATCCCCCGCTTGGAGAGGTCGGAGGAGAGCTGGCTGTAGGTCAGCGCGGGGACCTGGTGCTTGAGGTAGACGAACTTGGTGCCCGGCTTGCTCAGCAGCGGGAGGAGCTCGGCGACCGGCATCTGCAGGTAGGGCGAGAGGATCGTGGCGATCTCGGGGGCCCGCTTGAGGGTCAGGGTGGGGTCGGCGGTCACGGCCACCGCGGGCTGGGTGGAGGCCAGCACCAGCCCGTTGCGGTCGGTGATCTCGCCCCGGGCCGGGAGGAGCGGAAGCGTCCGGGTCAGGCGGTCGGCCGAGGTGGCGGCGTACGCCTGGGGGTCGAAGCCCTGCAGCTGCAGGAGCCGGCCGCCGCAGAGCGACAGCCCGACGGCCATCACGACGAGGATCGCGTGCAGCCGCCGCGGTGAGGAGGCCAGCGGCATCCGGGTGGTGGTGCGCGGCCGCGGCGTCGCGACGGCGCGCAGCGGCTTCGGGGCCGGGCGGACCCGGGTGCCATCGCGCAGCACCCGCTCACCCCGGACGTGCTGGCTGCCGCCGGTCGTGGACCGGGGACGGCGCGCCGCCGTGGGCTCCCGCAGGGGCCTCGAGGCCTGCGAGGAGCGGGTGGCCTCCGAGGAGCGGGAGCCCTGCGCACCGGTCCGGCTCGGATGCGGTCGCCGCTCGCTCGCCATCAGTTCCCTCGCTTCTTCGCTGCTGCCGGGCTGGTCGTCGTGGCCGCCGCCTTCGTGGCCGCCGGGTCAGCCGGCTTCTGCGCCGCCTTCTTCAGCACCGCGAAGGCCGAGGCCCGCTGCTCGTCGGACTTCTGGGTGGCCGTTGCGACACGCCGGGCCTCCGCCGCCGCCTGCTCGGCTTCGACCTGCGCCTCGGTCTTGACCACCAGGCTCGGAAGCTCGGTGCCGCGGACCGCCGTGGGCGTACCCACGACCTTGCCCTCCGGCATCACCAGCAGGGCCGGGTAGGGGTTGGGACGCATGCCCAGCAGCGAGGCCCGCCGGGCCAGCTCCTGGGGAGCCGCCAGGGAGTCGAGCTGTTCCGCCAGCGCCGCCTCGGTGTAGGCCAGCTCCGTCGACTGCCGCGTCAGGGTGCGGGCCTGGAAGGTCTGGCTCTGCAGGGTGGTGTTCAGCATCAGCAGGCCCACCATGCCGACCCCGAAGATGCCGATCAGCACGAGCAGGAACGGCACCCGGGCGAGCCGGGCCGTCGGGGCGGGGACCGCCCGCAGCCGCGTACGCCGGTCCGGGGCGACGACCTCGTCCCGCCCGCCCGTGAGCGGAGCCCATAGTGCGCTCATACCGACACCTCCTGCCGCGGCCTGACGCCGCGTGGTTGTTCAATCCTGACGGCTGCACGCAGCCGAGCCGACGCGGCACGCGGGTTGCGGGTCGCTTCTTCCTCGGTGGGCCGCTGGGCACCCCGGGTGAGCAGCCGCAGCTCGGCCCCCAGGCCGGCGGGCACCACGGGCATGTCCCGGGGAGCGCGGTCGTGGGAGCCGACCGCGAGGACCTGCTTCACCAGCCGGTCCTCCAGGGAGTGGTAGGCCAGCACGGCGATCCGCCCGCCGAGCGCCAGGGCGGCCACCGAGCTCGGCAGCACCGACTCCAGGGCCTCCAGCTCCGCGTTGACCTCGATCCGCAGAGCCTGGAAGGTGCGCTTGGCGGGGTGCCCACCGCTCTTGCGCGAGGCCATCGGAATGGTGCGGTAGAGCAGCTCGACCAGCCGCCCGGAGGTGGTGAAAGGGCTGTCCTCACGCTCGGCGACGACCCGGCGGGCGATCTTGTCCGCGAACCGCTCCTCGCCGTAGGTCCGGAGGATGCGGGCAAGCTCGGGTCGGGGGTAGGTGTTCAGGATGTCCGCGGCAGTCAGCTCCTGGCGACCCATCCGCATGTCCAGGGGTGCGTCCTGGGCGTAGGCGAAGCCGCGGTCGGCGTCGTCGATCTGCAGGGAGGAGACACCGAGGTCCAGCAGCACGGCCTGGACGTACGGACGGCCTAGGTCGGCGAGGACCTGCGGGAGCTCGTCGTAGACGGCCTCCACGAGGCGGACGCGGTCGCCGTACGGGGCCAGCCGCTCCCCCGCCAGACCGAGAGCCTCCGGATCGCGGTCCAGACCGATCAGGTGGGCCTCGGGGCAGGCCTTCAGCAGCGCCTCGGCGTGGCCACCCATCCCGAGGGTGCCGTCGACCAGGACGGGCGGGCGAGTGCCGCCCGTCTGCAGCGCGGGTGCGAGCAGGTCGATGATCTCGGCCAGCATGACCGGGACGTGGCGCTCGGAGGTGGGGGTCACACGAGCCACCGCAGGGCCGCCCAGACGAAGACCGTGACCAGCACCGAGCCGGCGAGGGAGAGGCCGGCGGCGGAGAGCCCGTCCTGGGCCTCGTGCCGGATCCGTCGGGTCCGTCGGGTCGGGGCGGCAGGGGTGTGCGCGGAGCGCAGACCCGGGCGTGGCTCAGCTGCGGACATCTCGACCCTTCGCGTTCTGCTCGTGTGCTGGGGTTTCAACCCGAGATCGCGGGTCCACCTGGCACCGGGGAAGGTGCGCCAGGGGGTGAGACCTGCGGGTTGAAGCCTCAGCACACGAGCGGTACTGATACGTGCTGGCCGCCGGGTGCCGACCGAGATGGTTCGCGCATCTCAGACGCCGGGAAAGGCGGTGTCGTTCAGGTCGGCGTACGCCGACTCCTTCTCTGCGGAGTAGTGCTCCCACGCGGCGGCGTCCCAGATCTCCACCCGGTTGATCGCCCCCACCACGACACAGTCCTTGTCCAGGCCGGCGTACGTCCGCAGATGAGGCGGGATCGTGATGCGGCCCTGCTTGTCCGGTGTCTCGTCCGAGGCTCCCGACGCGAGCATGCGCTGGTAGTCCCGGACCTGCTGGCTGGAGGAGGCGCTCCTGACGGTGTGGGCCACCTCGACGAACGTGGCGATCGGCCAGATGGCCAAACACCTCTCCTGGAACCTGGTGATGACCAGACCCTCGGACAGCTCGTCGCGGTACTTCGCCGGAAGGATCAGACGGCCCTTCTCGTCGAGCTTGGGGGTGTGGGTACCGAGAAACACGGTCACCCCCCTCGCCGACGATCACGCCACTGTTCTCCACTTTCCGCCACTGTACTCCACTTTGCTCCACACAGACCCCGATTCAGCCGCCTTTCTCCCCCCGGAGCCGAGCGGACCGCGACCGCTCCGCGGCCGCTCCGCCCGGCCGGACCCGCCGTTTCGGCCCGGGTGGGTGGAGTGCGCGCCTACGATGGCGAGAGTTGCGTGCGGGGCATCCCGCCCATGGCGTATGCCGCAGGTGCGGCACCCGGGGTCGACCCGGGTACGGGGAACCGAACCACGGAGGGTCAGTGAGTCTGAGCTACGAGAAGCCGACCAGTGGCGTTGTTGAGGAGAGCGGGCAGGCCGAGTCGTCCCTGCCCTCTCTCTCCTCCCTGCAGGACGTCGTCGACGTCATGGGCCGCGTACGCAAGGGCATCGAGAGCGTCATCGAGGGCAAGCGGTCCTCGGTCGACCTCGCCCTCGTGGTGCTGCTGGCCGAGGGGCACCTGCTGGTCGAGGACGTTCCCGGGGTGGGGAAGACGATGCTGGCCAAGGCGCTGGGCCGCTCGATCGCCTGCTCGGTCCGCCGGGTGCAGTTCACCCCCGACCTGCTGCCCTCCGACATCACCGGGGTCTCCGTCTTCAACCAGGAGACCCGCGACTTCGAGTTCAAGCCCGGCGGGATCTTCGCCAACATCGTGGTCGGGGACGAGATCAACCGCGCCTCACCCAAGACCCAGTCGGCGATGCTGGAGTCGATGGAGGAGCGCCAGGTCAGCGTGGACGGCACCACCTACCTCCTGGACACCCCCTTCATGGTCGTGGCCACCCAGAACCCGATCGAGATGGAGGGGACCTATCCCCTGCCGGAGGCCCAGCGCGACCGCTTCATGGCGCGGATCGAGATGGGCTACCCCACCCCGGGAGCGGAGGTAGACATGCTCGACTCCCACGGCTCCTTCGACCCGCTGGAGAAGCTGACCCCGGTCACCGACGCCGCAGCGGTGAGCGGGCTGATCGACGCCGTGAAGCTGGTCCACGTCAGCCCGGCGGTCAAGCAGTACCTCGTACAGGTCGTGAACGCGACCCGGCACTCCCGCGACCTCCGTCTGGGCGCCTCACCCCGGGCGACTCTGCAGCTACTCCGGGCCAGCCGCGCGTACGCCGCGCTCGCCGGCCGTGACTACGTCAGTCCCGACGACGTGGCCGCCCTCGCCGGACCGGTGCTGGCCCACCGGGTCCTGCTCTCCACCGAGGCACAGCTGGCCCGCCGCACCGTCGGCGACATCATCAGCCACGCCGTCGCGTCCGTCCACATCCCCGACCGTCGGTAGGCGTGGCTCGCGGGGGCGGTGCGGGTGCCGCAGTCGGTGGGGATGCCGGGGTCGGTAGGGGTGCTGGTGCACGTGCGGACGAGGACGACTCAGCCCTGACGGCGCCGCGGCGATGAGACGGGCCTGGGGGCTGCTGACCCCTCGCGGCAAGGCGTTCATGGCCGGCGGGCTGCTGGTCCTGCTGGTGGCGATGGTCGCCGGGCAGCGGGACGTGATGCGGATCGGGCTGCTGCTGATGGCCCTGCCCGTGCTGGCCGGCATCCTGGTCTCGCGAGCCCGCCTCCGGATGTCCTGCGAGCGCAGCGTGGAGCCGTCCCAGGTCAGCCTCGGGACGCCGATGCGCGGACAGATCACCCTCGGCCAGGAAGGCCTGCTCCCGGTGGGAATGCTGCTGATGGAGGACGCTGTCCCCCGTGAGCTGGGCAACCCGCCGCGGTTCGTGGTCGACCGCTCCGGCTCCAGCTGGCACCGGGTCGTGGACTACCCCCTGCTGGGTCGGGTCCGGGGCCGCTTCCGGACCGGACCTCTCACCGTACGGACGACCGACCCTTTCGGCCTGGTGAGGCTGGACCGCCAGTTCCTGGCCACCTCCGAGGTGATGGTGACCCCCGAGATCGTGCCCCTCTCGCCCATCCGGACCGCCGGCGGCGGCGGGAGCACGGGCGAGGCCCGCCCGCACCGGATCGGGGTGGTCGGCACCGACGACGCCCTGGTCCGGGAGTACCGCCAGGGCGACGACGTACGCCGCGTGCACTGGCGCTCCACGGCCCGGCGGGGCGAGCTCATGGTTCGCCGCGAGGAGCAGGCCTGGGACCCCAGCGCGACCGTGATCCTGGACTCCCGCGCCTCCGCCCACGCCGGTACGGGGATGCACAGCTCCCTGGAGTGGGGGGTGTCGGCGGCCGCGTCGATCGCCTCGCACTTCCTGGACGACGGCTTCAGTGTCGAGGTCTACGTGCCCGAGGGGCCCCTGCACGTCGCGGGCAGCAGCGGGCACCGCAGTCCGGTGGCGCGGGAGCTGGTCGTCAACCGACTGACCGACCTGCACGCCAGTCCGGCCCGCAACCTCGGCCATGCCGTCCAGTCCGCGGCGATCGAACGCGCCGGCCAGCTCGTGGTCGCCGTGCTCGGGGCCGTCGACGCCCAGGACGCCGACACCTTGCTGCGCGTCCGGCGAAACCGGGCCCAGGGCATCGCCCTCGTGCTGGAGGTCGAGGGCTACCTGTCTGACTCGGCCGACGCGCGGGCCACCACACGGGACTCGGCCCGGCTCCGTCGCGACCGCGGTATCGCGGCGCAGATCCTGCGGGACAACCACTGGCGGGTGCTCGAGGTGCCGCGGCACATGGGCGTCGCCGAGGCATGGGCCGCGCTCGAACAGCTGGGAGAGGTGGCCTGATGAGTCCGACCGACCGGAGCACTCTGGCGGGGATGGTGGCCGTGGCGCTGGCCGCCTTCACGCTGGTTCCGCTGACCGTCGACCTGGCGTACCTGGTGATCTCGATCGTGGTCATCGCTCTTGTCGGCGCCACGACCATGGGCCTGCGGCGGACCGGGCTGTCCAGCGCGCTGGTAGTCCTCGTGCAGCTCGGGCTGGTGGGCGGGCTCTCCCTGCTCTACAGCCTGTCCATGACCGGCGTCGGCGAGCCGGTCGGCCAGCACTACCTCTCCCTGTGGTCTGCAGGGATCGAGCACATGCAGACCCAGGCCTCCCCGATGGACCCCAACGACGGGGTGCGGCTGATCCTGGTCACCACCGTGGGAGGCATCTGGGTCCTGACCGACCTGCTGATCTCTGGGGTCGGCCGCCCGGCGTGGGCCATTGTCCCTCCGGCTGCCCTCTTCCTCGTTCCCGCGCTCGGGCTGGGCGCCGACACCGGCGTGTTGAGCTTCCTGCTCCTTGCCGTCGGCTACGCCGGGGTCCTGCTCGCGGGCGGGCTCAACACCGCCCGGGCCTGGACCCGCGGTCTCTCGCGCGACTCCGCCACCGTGGACCAAGGGGCCAACCCGGTCGTCTGGCGGGCTGCCGGCCTCCTCATGCTGCCCGCCGTCCTGGTCACCCTGCTCCTCGGGGTGGCGCTGCCGACGATCTCGCTGCCGGGGGGCGGGTTCGGAAACGGCCCGGGGGGCAACGGGCCGCTCCAGCTCACCGACCCGACCCTGGACCTGAAGCGGAACCTGACCCAGCCCACCGACCGGGTCGTCCTGCGCTACACCAGCGACGCCCCCGGTGGGGTCTACCTGCGCCTGGCCTCCCTGCCGCAGCTCAGCAACGCCGGCTGGGGCAGCGTCCGGATCAACCTGTCCGAGGGAAGCCGGCTTCCGGCGGTCCCCGGCCTGGCCAAGGAACCGACCCGGCAGCGCCACACCTCGATCCAGGTGCTCAACTTCGGGTCCCAGTACCTACCGCTCCCGTACGCGCCCCGGGCGTTCACCGCGGCCGGGTCCTGGAACTACGACCCGGGGTCGCTGACCGTGGTGGACAGCGGCAACCAGCCCGAGGCTCTCCGCAACCTGAGCTACACGGTCACCAGCGTCGACATCACCCCCTCCAACACCGAGCTGAGCCGGGCCGGAGCAGGCACGCCCAGCGACTCGGCGGTGACCGCCGTGATCCCCTCCGACCTGCCCGACAGCCTGATCCAGGAGACGCGGGACGTCATCAAGGGTGCGGACACGCCCGCCCAGCAGGCAGCCGCCATGCAGGCGTACCTGCGCAGCGGCGAATTCACCTACAGCACGGAGCGGCTTCCGGGTGACGGCTACCAGGCCCTGCAGAACTTCCTCACCGTGGACAAGCGCGGCTACTGCGAGCAGTTCGCCTCCGCCATGGCGATGATGGCGCGGGTCGCCGGCATCCCCTCCCGGGTGTCGGTGGGCTTCCTGCCGGGGCGCCGCAACGGGGACAGCTGGGAGGTGTCCATCCGCGACATGCACGCCTGGCCCGAGCTCTACTTCGCCGACTACGGGTGGGTCCGCTACGAGCCCACGCCGGCCTCGCTCACGGGGGCCGCACCCTCCTGGACCCTGCGGGACCAGACCCAGCCGCAGGCCTCGGCCTCGGCTGCCCCGTCGGCGGAGCCCAGCGCCGCGGAGCCCTCGGCCTCAGCAGATGCCTCCGCGTCGGCGGCCCCGACCCCCCAGACCAGCGACACCGGCTCCGGCTTCCCCTGGCGTCGGACCCTGCTGGGGAGCGGGATCGGGCTGCTGGCGCTGGCGCTGCTGTCCGCACCGGCCACCTTCCGGCTCCGGCGACGACGTGGTCGCCTGTCCGAGGAGGGTCTGCCCGCCGACCGCGTCGAGGCCGCGTGGGCCGAGATCCGTGACACCGCCGTCGACCACGGCTGGACCTGGCCCGAAGGGTCACCGCGCACGATCGGACAGACCGTGGGCGGCCGGCTCGACCGGGAGCAGTCCCTCTCCGTGGGCCGGGTGGCGACGCTGGTCGAGCGGTCCCGCTACGCCCCCGACCTCGGCGACCCCGCCGCGGCTGACGGCCTGAGTGAGACGACCGAGGAGATCCGGCGCAGCATCGCCGGGTCCCAGACCCGCGGGCAGCGGCTCCGCGCGGTGCTCTTCCCGCGGTCCCTCTGGCGGCGCCCGCAGGACTAGATCGACGAGGTGTCGGCGCCCGCGGGACTAGCTGGAGCAGATCCACAGAACTGCGGCGCCCGCAGGAACAGATTGACGGGGTGGCGGCGCCCCTAGGACTCGCTGACGTGGGTGGCGGCGCGACCGCCACCCAGCCAGCCGAACCAGCTGGACGGTCCTCGGCGTAGCCGGTCCGGTGGGTGAGCCGGTCCCGTGGGTGAGCCGGTCCCGTGGGTGAGCCGGTCCCGTGGGTGAGCCGGTCCCCTAGCGAGCCGGTCCTGCTCGATCGCCCTCTTCCACAACGGTCCTCGCCCAGCCGCGCTCCTCAGCTGGCGTCCCGCCCCCCTCGGCATGAGGTGGGCCGCTCAGCGCACGCACGCTCGCAGCGGTGAGGAGGCCACGCGACGAACCGGGGCAGAGTCCCTGCCGACGGGCGGGAGCCGAACGACGGCACGCGCCCCCTCGGGTGAGGGAGCGCGTGCGGTGGAAGAAGAGGGTGGAGGCAGCGAGTCAGAAGCCCGACTCGTCGCGCCGGCGACGCCAGCGCTCCTCCATCTTGTCCATGAAGCCCTGGTTGTCCGGCCCGCCCGACCCGGACGGAGTCTTGGCGTGGTCGCGGCCGGTCCGAGGGTCAGCCCCGGTGCCGACGTGCTGCCAGGCGTAGATCGCGGTGACTGCCGCGGCCACCATGACCACGAAGCCCAGCACGCTGAGGAACGGGTTCACCGAGATGCCGGTGATGAGCAGGGCCAGTCCGACGAAGAAGCCGATCCCGGCCACTGTGGCCCGACGGCGATGGACTCGCCGGAAACCGGTGCCGCGCAGGGCGTTCACCAGTTTGGGGTCCTCGGCTGCCAGCGCCGCTTCCATCTGCTCGAGAAGCCGCTGCTCCTCATTTGAGAGGGCCATCGGCCACCTCCCACCCGTCTCGTCGTGCGCGTATCGACATGATACGCGCCGCCCCATCGCGACCAACTCTCGCCTGGGTGAGCAGGGAGCGCCCGTCGTCATGCGGCACCACGTCATGCCGTCGTCCGGTCTGGACTCGTAGAATCGAGTCTAGGTCGGGGAGTGCGCCCACGAAACTGAATCGGCGAATTCTCAGGCTCAGGTCGAGGGCGGAGACCGACGGGTCAGGATCGCCCGCTGCACGGCCGCGGGGCCGAACTTTCCCACCGCCGCGTCCATCGCCTCCTCGGCCTCCCGCCAGCCGCGCTCCGGGTCGGTCAACCGGGGCTGGCGGGGGGCCAGCCGGGAGTCGGTCAGGTGCTCGACGCGGACGCCCACCCGTCGGAT
>JBBQAB010000497.1:0-4290 GCA_038198385.1 Propionibacteriales bacterium | reverse complement strand
CTCTCTCAGCCACGGTGAGCAACGCCGAGGAGTTCGGCGAGTGGCTCTCGGCCGTCCGGGGCGAGATGGCGGTGGTCGTCTCTGAGCGGCGTCCGGTGCCGCTGTTCCAGCACGTGATGGTTGGGCGGACCATCCACGACCTGTTCGCCGACGTCGCCCCCACGGCCCAGGAGGCTCCCACCATTGGACACAGCGACGTCAACCCGGCCCTGCTCAAGGTCGCGCGCGAGGAGTCCCGGAGCGTCCGCGACGACTCGCGGCGCCCTCGGGGCCGCAGCGGCCGCGGCAAGAAGGCCGTCGCCTACGGCAGCGGGGCCTACGGCGGGGCCGCCCACCGCTCCCGCTACGAGGGGGAGGGGCGGCCGCGGTCGCTCGGGGCGCCCCGCCGGCCGGACATGGTCGAGCTGCTCAACGACGCGTCGCTGCTGCCGGCGATCGTCTTCATCTTCTCCCGGGTCGGTTGCGATGCGGCCGTCCGGCAGCTGCTCGGCTCCGGCGTACGGTTGACCACACCGGGGGAGCAGGCCCAGATCGGGGCGATCCTGGCCCGCCACATCGTCGGGCTGAGCGACTCCGACCTGCGGGCCCTGGACTACGAGCGGTTTGCCGAGGCCCTGGTGCGCGGGGTTGCCGCCCACCACGCAGGGATGCTGCCGACGTTCAAGGAGTGCGTGGAGGAGGCCTTCGTCCGCGGCCTCATCAAGGTGGTGTTCGCCACCGAGACGCTGGCGCTGGGCATCAACATGCCGGCCCGGAGCGTCGTGCTCGAGAAGCTCGTCAAGTTCAACGGGGAGACGCACGCCGACATCACGCCGGGGGAGTACACCCAGCTCACCGGTCGGGCCGGCCGTCGCGGGATCGACGTCGAGGGACACGCGGTCGTCCTGTGGCAGCCCGGCCTCGACCCGCGCGCCGTGGCCGGTCTGGCCTCGCGCCGCACCTACCCGCTGAAGTCCTCCTTCGCCCCCACCTACAACATGGCGGTCAACCTGGTCAGCAGCGTCGGCCGGGAGCGGGCCCGCACCCTGCTGGAGCAGTCCTTCGCCCAGTTCCAGTCCGACCGCTCCGTCGTGGGGGTCGCGCGCACCCTGACCAAGAACAGCGCCGGCGTCCGGGGCTACTGGGAGGCGGCGAGCTGTGACCAGGGTGACTTCGAGGCGTACGCGCGGCTCCAGATCCGGATCGGGGACCTGGAGGCCGACGCGGCCCGGGACCGCCGGACCGACCGTCGGGCCGATTCGATGCAGGCCATGCTCGCCCTCAAGCCGGGCGACATCGTCCGGGTCCCCAGCGGCAAGAGCCAAGGCTGGGTGGTGGTCGTCGACCCCGACAGCCGGACCGAGGGCCAAGGCCCCCGCCCGCTGGTCATGACCGAGGACCGGCAGGTCCGTCGGCTGTCGCTGGTGGACTTCCCTACCCCGCCGAGGGTGGCCGGGCGGATGCGGGTGCACAAGCACTTCAACCCCAAGGAGCCCTCCTCCCGGCGCAACCTGGCCGCGGCGTTCCGCTCGAAGCTGGGCGAGGTCGACCTGGGTCCGACCCGGCCCCGGGCCTCGGGGGCCGACCCCGAGACGGCGGTCAGGATCGAGGAGCTGCGGGGTGAGCTGCGTCGCCACCCGTGCCACAGCTGTCCCGACCGGGAGACCCACTCCCGCTGGGCCGAGCGGGCGCTGCGGCTCGAGCGGGAGAGCGAGCGCCTGCAGGAGCGCTCGGCCACCCGGACCAACACCATCGCCACCCACTTCGACAAGATCTGTCTGGTCCTGGAGGGCCTGGGCTACCTCGAGGGCGACGGCGGGGAGCGGGTCAGTCCGCAGGGCCGGATGCTGGCCCGGATCTACGCCGAGCTCGACCTGGTCACGGCCGAGTGCATCCGGGCGGGGGTGTTCGACGGGCTCAGCGGCCCCCAGCTGGCCGCCGTGCTCGCCTCGCTGGTCTACGAGGCGCGGCGCAGCGACGACGGGGCCCGCCGCCCGCGGATGCCCGACGCGCTGAGCAGCGACGCCATGGTCCAGGTCCGGGCGATCTGGCGGGACGTGTCCCTGGTCGAGCGTGACGCCCGCCTCAACCGCGGTTCCGAGCCCGACATGGGCTTCAGCGAGATGGCCTTCGGGTGGGCCTCCGGTCGGTCCCTCTCCTCGGTGCTGGGCGACAGCGGTCTGACCGCCGGGGACTTCGTGCGCTGGGTGCGTCAGGTGACCGACTTCGCCGGGCAGATCGCCGACGCGGCCGGTCCCGGCCCGCTGCGGGAGACGGCCCGGCAGCTGATGCGGGCCATGCGGCGCGGGGTGGTCACCTACTCCGCGGACGACGAGGCCCCCGACGACCTGACCGGAGCCACCCTGCCCTGAGCGGCGGGGCCGTCCTCGGCCCCGGGTCGCCTGTGCGCGATACGTCCCGTTGGGCGCCCCGGGTGGGGGTTCGGCGAGCAGCACGAGGGCGCCCAACGCTGAGGTTACTGACCGGGAGAAGCCCGAAGCCCTCCGTGCGGCCAGGACGCGGCGTAGAAGCGCAGGTAGTCGAACCGGGCGACCGTCAACGGCGCCGCGCCCCCGTGGGCCACGAGGCCGATCCGGGGATGGACACCGGCCGGAAAGGTCCAGACGGCCCCCCAGGTCCAGCGGACCCCGTCCCGGCTGGTGCCTGCCCGGTACAGGTGCTCCCCGGCCGCGTTGCGAGTGTGGGCCAGCCGCAGCCACACGGTCGGCGCCGGGGTGCCCACCACTGCTCCGCCGTAGATGGTGCGCCCGTCCGCGGTGGCCTTCACCTCCCGGCCGAACTCGGTTTGCCGGGTGTTCCAGATAGCCACGGTGGACAGCCGGGCGAAGTCGTCGTCGCCGACGTAGGCCACCATTCCGGCCTGCTGGAAGTTGCGGATCTGGTCGGTGCCCAGGTTCAACCGCACCTTGGTCTCGGCGATCCAGGTCCCGGCCGGGGTGGTGTGCAGGAGCACGCCAGCGTCGTTGGTGCTGCCGGTGAGGTCGGCGCCCTCGACCGGCCAGCTCAGCCGGCCGTCGCTGATCGTGGCATGCGGGTCCCGACGGATCCAGCTCCAGCGGGGCGACAGCGGGCCGTCGAAGTTCTCGCTCACGAGCATCCGACCGGCCCGCGGCACCGGGGCCAACCGGGTGACGGGGGTGGCCAGCGGCTGGACGGACAGGTTGTCGACCAGCGTGTTCGGGCTGATCAGCCGCAAGGGGGCGGCAGCGAGCCGGGAGTGCCGACCACTGCGGATCTCCGCCAACGGATCGGCCAGGTCACTCTCGCTGAGCCGGACCAGGACACCGCGTGACCGTACCTCCACCACCAGCGTCCGCCACGAAGACCGGCCGACGGGAATCCGGGCCCGTTCGAGGCGCAGTGAGCGGCCCCGCCCGGTGGTCAGGACCAGTTGGCCGCGGCCCGGGTCCACGAGCACAGCGACCGGGCGCGACCAGCTCCCCAGAGTGGCTATCAGCGGCTCCCCACCTCGCAGATCGAGCCGGAGCCGGGCCCCACCGGCGGGCAGCGAGCGGCGGGTGCTGGCCAGGCCGGCAACCCGGGCCGTCCGCCCGGCCTGCGGGTCGAGGGGGCCGGCCCGCAGGCCGCGAAAGCCGCCCGCGGCGGGGTCGGCCGGGTCGATACCCAGCCGCGACCCGGTAACGGGTGCCGGCTGCGGAGTGTCGCTCGGCCCCGACCCGGCGCGGGCCCGCGGCCATCCACCGATCCAGTCCAGGCGATCGATCAGCATGGGCCGCCGGTTGATGCCGAACGGTTCGTCCAGCCATGGCTGGTTGCGGTCGATGGCGTGGTAGAGGAGATAGTCCTGGCCGCGGGTGTCGGTGAACACCGCGTGGTGGCCGGCGCCGATCCAGCGGTTCCCGTTCTGCGTCACCACGATGGTGCCACCCACCCGTGAGGTCAGCAGCGGAATGCCGTCGGCGTCGACGAAGGGTCCTAGCGGGGAGGTCGAGCGGCCGGCGAACACCGAGTAACCGGTGGTCGGTCCTGCGCAGCAGTTGGCGGCCGAGCCCATCAGGTAATAGAAGCGACCGTGTCGGACGACGTAAGCCCCCTCGTAGCGGTTGTCGACGGCCACCTGCTTGGCCGGGCCGATGCGGGTCAGACCATCGGAGGAGACCTTGGTGGCCCACAGGCCCCCGAAGTAGCTGCCGAAGTACAGGTAGCGCTGTCCGTGCACGTCAGTGAAGCCGGCCGGATCGAACGTCCACAAGAAGCCGCCGCCCGGTGCGGGCCGGGGGGCGACGACGGGGGTGGAGGTCGGGGTCCAGGGCCCGGTCGGGGTGGGGG
>JBBQAB010000496.1:0-2722 GCA_038198385.1 Propionibacteriales bacterium | reverse complement strand
GCCCGGGGGGGGCCGCGTGGCCGGGGCCTGGGGCGTCGGGGCCCGCCGGGGGGACTGGCCCCGGCCCGTCCGGGGGGCCCGGGCGGGGGCCACCACGTCCTGGCAGCGGCCCAGCCAGCTCACCGACACCACGCTCGAGCCCGTGGGGGCGGTGAAGGTCTGCCGCCATGTGGAGTCGTCGGTGCCCTCACCCGCCCGGGCGTCCAGGGTGCCGCCGTGCCGGCTTGTGTCGGCCGAGGCGACCGTGCCGCTGGTGCTCCAGCCGGCCGCGCCGAGCTCGAACGAGCCGTTGACCACGGCGGGCGGGTTGGCCGGGGCCGACGACCCGCGCCAGACCGTGGTCAGCGGGGCGAGCCGGGCCGCGTTGCCCAGGGCGGGCAGCCCGTACGCCGTCTCGAGGGTCCGCAGGAGCGTGTAGTGGTTCATCTCCTCGGCGGAGGGGCCGGGGCGGACGTCCTGGCCGACCATGATGGTCGTGACCGGCTGGGTGACGCCGCCCTCGTTCTCGTCGAAGGTGACCACGAGCAGGCTGTGATGGGTCATCGCCCAGCGGGCGTAGCCGTCGAGCCGGCTTCGGAGCCAGGCGTCGCCGGTGGCCACCGCGCAGTTGTGCATGTCGTGGCACATATCCGGGGTCACGAAAGCCACGGTCGGGAGCTTGCTGTAGTCGGTCGGGAAAGCGGTGAAGGGCTGGTTCACCGAGGCGGGCAGCGCGAAGTCGACCCAGGGGTTGTGCTTGCGCTGGTAGTTCCCGGACACGCACCCGGTGTAGCCCGCCCGGGGCATCGACTCGGCGTAGCCGGTGAAGCTGAGCCCGGCGCGGCGCAGCTGGGCGCCCAGGTTGTCGGCCGGGGGCAGCGAGACCGGACAGGCGTTGCTGGTCACCCCGTGCTGGGAGCCGGAGAACAGGGCCAGGTAGTTGGTCTGGCTCGGGTGACTGACCCCGTACGAGCGGGTCATGGTGGCTCCGCGGGCGGCGAGACCGTCGAGGTAGGGCGCCCGTCCGCTGCCCAGCACGCTGCTCCGGTCGTGGTTCTCCAGCACCACGACCACCACATGGTCGGGCCGCGGGAGCGGGGCGGCCGAGGCTCCCGCAGCCCCCGTGGTGGCCGGGATGTCGGGGGCACCGCAAGCGGCCAGCAGCAGAGCCGCCAGACCGAGACCCAGCCCGCGGCGGAAGGGGCGGACCCACAGGCTGGCGGTGCTGAGGAACGTTGACAAGGTGGGGCCGATCTGGTCGTGGGGTCCCCTCACCTTCAGGCTACCCGCGCGTCGGGTTCGCGGAGTCAGTCCCGAGACTTACGCTGGTCCAGCCGCTGTCCTTCCCCGCAGCGTGCACCGCCGCTGATCTTGAGGTCGGGGGCTAAGGTGGCCCACTGCCGTCCTCCACGGAGGCGGCGCACGGCCCGACGTCTTGCGTGCGAGCGTCCGAACGGGTGAACGTCTTTGAGAGGTGGGTCCATGTCGGCAGGTTCGGCCGTGTCCGGGGGCAGCGACTCCTTCGTCCACCTGCACGTGCACTCCGAGTACTCCATGCTCGACGGAGCGGCCCGGGTCTCCGACCTGTTCTCCGGTGCGGCCGAGATGGGGATGCCCGCCATCGCGGTCACCGACCACGGCAACCTGTTCGGGGCGTACGAGTTCTACAAGGCCTCCAAGTCCTCCGGGGTCAAGCCGATCGTGGGCCTGGAGGCCTACGTCACGCCCAAGACCCACCGCCGCGAGCGCAAGCGGGTGCGCTGGGGCGACGGCGGCGGAGACGACGTGTCCGGCGGTGGGGCGTTCACCCACATGACCCTGTGGTCCGAGACCACCGAGGGCATGCACAACCTGTTCCGGCTGGGCAGCCGGGCCTCACTGGAGGGGTACTTCTACAAGCCGCGGATGGACCGCGAGCTGCTCAGCACGTACGCCAAGGGTCTGATCGCGACCACGGGCTGCCCCTCCGGCGAGGTCCAGACCTACCTGCGGCTGGGCAAGTACGACGAGGCGGTGGCCAGCGCCGCCGAGTTCAAAGACCTCTTCGGGGCCGACAACTACTTCGTCGAGCTGATGGACCACGGCCTTTCGATCGAGAACCGGGTCCGCCAGGACCTGCTCCGGATCGCCAAGGACCTCAGCCTGCCGCTGGTGGCCACCAACGACCTGCACTACGCCAAGGCCTCCGACGCGTCGGCCCACGAGGTGCTGTTGTGCGTGCAGTCCGGGTCGACGATGGCCGACGAGAAGCGGTTCAAGTTCGACGGCGACTCCTACTACCTGAAGTCCCCGGTCGAGATGCGCCAGCTGTTCTCCGAGCTGCCGGAGGCCTGCGACAACACCCTGGCCATCGCCGAGCGCTGCACCATCTCCTTCACCGAGGGCAACGGCACCTTCATGCCGCGCTACCCCTGCCCGCCTGGGGAGGACGAGTCCTCGTGGTTCATCAAAGAGGTCGAGACCGGCCTCAAGCGGCGGTTCCCGAACGGCATCCCGGCCAACGTGGCCCAGCAGGCCGCCTTCGAGACCGAGGTCATCATCTCGATGGGCTTCGCCGGCTACTTCCTGGTCGTCGCCGACTTCATCAACTGGGCCAAGGTCAACGGCATCCGCGTCGGCCCCGGCCGTGGGTCGGGTGCCGGGTCGATGGCGGCGTACGCGATGCGGATCACCGACCTGGACCCGCTGGCCCACGGTCTGATCTTCGAGCGGTTCCTCAACCCCGACCGCGTCTCGATGCCCG
>JBBQAB010000495.1:0-4477 GCA_038198385.1 Propionibacteriales bacterium | reverse complement strand
TGCTGATCGTGCCGCTGCTGACGGTGATCTTGACCTGGACCGGACCCCACCGGGTCTGGGCCACCGCTCCGGTGTAGCTCTTCGCCGCGGTCGAGGTGCTCGCGCTGGCGCTGCTGGAGGCCGACGGGGTGGCGGTCGGGTCCGGCGAGCCCCCGCTGCTGGCAGTGCTGGAGGAGGACGGGCTGGAGGCAGACGGGCTCGAGGCGCTGGCACTGGCCGACCCCGTACTGCTGGTAGTCGCCGGGGAGGTCGCAGCCGCGGTCTCGCCCGGGCCGCTGGTCGAGGTGTGGTAGCCGAAGAGCAGGACCACGATCGTGACGGTGCTGGCGAGCCAGATGACGATGCGTCTCATCCCCCTCACCACCCGAAGCTCTCGACGTGGATCCGGCCGCGGGGGGTGCCCGCGTCCTCCACGGTGCGCTGGACGGCGGACGCCCACGCGCCCGGTCCGCAGATGTAGACGTCCCGTTCAGCAACGTCGGGGATCCAGTACCGCAGTGCGGTGAGGTCGTCCACCATGCCCATTCCTTCTCCTAGCCACGAGTCCGGTCCGCGTCGGCGGCCCGGAAGGTTCACGATCTGCAGCCCGCGCTCGGCGGCGAGCACTCCGAACTCCCACGCGAAGAGGGGGTTGGTGGCGTACCGGTGCAGGACGGTCGCCGCGCCCGGGGCGTAGTCCAGCCCCTCGGCGAGGGCCCGGAGCGGGGTGATCCCGACTCCGGCTCCGATCAGGGCCACTCGGTGGTGCGCGCGGGCCCGGTCACCCAGCCGGCCGTACGGGCCCTCGAAGACCACCCGGGTGCCCGGCTTGAGCTGGGCGATCCGCGCGCTGCCGTCCCCGAGCGCCTTGGCCGTCAGGCGCAGGCTTCGGCCGTCCGGCGCAGCCGACAGGGAGTACGGGTTGGCCCGGGTCCAGCCGGGACCGGCCAGGAAACGGACACTGAGGAACTGGCCGGCCTCGACCGGCAGACGGTCCAGATGACGCCCGGCCAGGTAGACCGAGACCACCCCGTCGCCCTCGTCCACCACCGAGGTGACGGCGAGCCGGTAGCGCAGGGTCCGCCACAGGGGCACCCCGATGCGCCACACCAGGATGGAGGCGGCGGCCGCGATCCACAGGCCCCACCAGAAGACCGTCCGACCGGGCGAGACCAGGAACTCCTGCCCCGTCCAGAGCTGGTGCGGCAGAGCGAGCCCGACGCCGAGGTAGGCGTAGAGGTGGATCAGGTGCCAGGACTCGTAACGGAGCTTCTTCCGGGCCGCCTTGATGCTGGTCACCACGACCATCACCAGGGCCACGGCGCCGCCGACCGAGAGCAGGATCCCCGCCTCACCGGTGGTCAGCTCCCAGAAGGTCCCGGGGACCGCCGACAGCCTGCCGGCCGCGTAGCCGTACGTCATGGTCAGGATGTGCAGGACCATCAGGTCGAACGAGACGAAGCCGACGACCCGGTGCAGGCGGGCGAGTCGGTCCCGACCGAAGGCATTCTCCAGGAACGGCAGCCGGGCCATCATCAGGACCTGGACCAGCAGCAGGTCGGCCGACAGGAGGCCGCTGAGGCGACCGACCGAGGTCAGGCCGGACTCCCGCCCGGTCAGGTCGGTGATCCCGCCGCCCGCGTCCCACCAGTAGGTGACCAGAAGCAGCGAGGCCCACAGACCGAAGCCGGACAGCATCCGGAGGGCGGCGTCGAGACGGTGGCGCGACGGAGCCGGGGGCACGACGCGCTCAGGGGCGGGGTTGGTCACGGGAGCGGGAGCGAAGGTCGTCACGTGGTCTGGCCGTCGGTGGCACCCGAGAAGGGTGCGCGGGTGGGGGCGGTGCCCGGGTCCGGAACCGGCTCGGTACCGGGGGCCTGGGCCTGGTCACCAGATCGCTGACCGCCGTCGTCCGGGCCGGCGCCGCCGGGCACCCAAGGCCCACGGTGGTCGCCGAACCCCAGGCCGCCCTGCGGGCGTCGCCCGGGCAGAGCCGGCGCCTCGTCGCCGGACGGGCCGGCGACCGCCGGGGCGGAGGCCTCGGGCTGTGTCTCGTTGGGGCCGGAGGAGTCGCTCTGACGCCGGACCAGGACCGCCCCGCCGGTCGCGGCGGCGGCGACGGCCAGCACGCTGAGCACGATCGCCGGGACGACACCTGGGCTGCGCTGCTCGCGCCGGCGGGTGGTGGCCGGTTCGACGGGCGAGGCGTACGTCTCGGCGGCGGTCGACCCGTCGGTGTCCGGCTCCCAGCGGCATCCGCTGTGCAGGTTCTGCTGTTCGTTCACGCTGCCCCTCACTCGTCCGTGATTCTCATCCTGGGGGCGCCGTCTGGCTAGACCTGTGGGACAACCTGTGCGTCACCTGTGGGTTGCCCAGGACCGGAGAGGAGAGGCGCCCGGGGTGGTCCAGGCCTCGACGGCTCATCCAGACCACGGCCTGCACCACGATTCCGATGACCGCAGGACCGAGGCCGAGGAACAGGCCCTGGACCACGGCCGTGCCCCCGTACGCCACGTAGGCCACCGACAGGGCGAGTATGGCCAGCGCGCCGGGAAGCATGACGAGACCGCCCGCGAGGATCCCGGGTCCGCCGAAGCTCTGCACGGAGATGAGGAGCCAGACCCTGCCCGCCTGTCTGAGGGGGACCACGTCTCCGTCGGCACGGTGCACCGCGGGGCGGGAACCGGGGTTCAGGCACGCACCTCTTCTCCTGGGGCCGGCCGACCGACCGCCGGGGGGACGGCCGGGCGGCAAGGTGGCCATCGACCCGCGGGCGCACCGCTGGGCGACACTTTCCGGCCGAGGAGATCGCGCGGTCCAGAGGCGGTCGGGAACTCCAGCACGTTTGGGCGACCGCGAAGAAGTGCGGGCGCCAGGGGCCGCTCAGCCCTCCGGTCGGAACGACCGGCCCGATGACGGCCGTCCTCCACGACGGACGGGGCCGAGCGCGACCAGCTCCGCGCTCGACCCGACTCCGACCCTCATCCGGCTCAGCCCAGCAGGTCGGCCGCCGCGGTGTAGGTCATCCCGTGGGCCTCGGCCACCGGCTGGCTGGTCAGGTGGCCACCCAGGGTGGTCAGGCCAGCGGCCAGCGGAGCCGAGCTCTTGGCCGCAGCCTGGACGCCCAGCCGCGCGACCGTGCTGAGGTAGGGCAGGGTCGCGGAGGTGAGGGCGAGGGTGGAGGTACGGGCGACCGCACCGGGGATGTTGGCCACGCAGTAGTGCACGACTCCCTCCTCAACGTAGGTCGGGTGGGAGTGGGTGGTCGCCCGGCTGGTCTCGAAGCAGCCGCCCTGGTCGATGGCGATGTCCACGGCCACACTGCCCGGCCGCATGGAGGCGATCATCTCGCGGCTGACGAGCTTGGGGGCCCGGGTGCCGGGCACCAGCACGGCGCCGATGAGCACGTCGGAGTCGGCGATGTACTGCGCGAGCCGGGCCCGGTTGGGCTGGACCAGGTCGAGTCGGCCCTCGAAGACGTCGGACAGGTAGGCGAGGCGGGCCGGGTTGGTGTCGAAGACCCTGACGATGGCGCGCATGCCGACGGCGATCTTCGCGGCCTCGGTTCCGGAGACCCCGCCGCCGATGATGGTGACCTTGGCCGCGGGGGTCCCGGGCACGCCTCCCATCAGGACACCAGCGCCGCCCGAGGGGCTCTCCAGGTGGTGGGCCGCGGCCTGGACGGCCATCCGACCCGCGACCTCGCTCATGGGGGTGAGCAGGGGCAGCCGGCGGTCCTCGGTCTGGACGGTTTCGTACGCGATCGAGTCGATCTTGCGGTCGAGCAGGAACCGGGTGAGGGGCTCGTCGGCGGCGAGGTGCAGGTAGGTGAAGAGCTGCTGGCCCTCGCGGAAGCGGTGGTACTCGGCAGCGACGGGCTCCTTGACCTTGACGATCAGGTCCGCTCCGGCGAACACCTCGTCGGCCGTGGCCACCACGGTGGCCCCGGCGGCGAGGAACTCCTCGTCGGAGAACCGCGATCCCACTCCCGCCCCGGCCTGCACCAGCACGGTGTGCCCGTGGTGGACCAGCTCGGCCGCCCCGTCCGGCTGCAGCGCCACCCGGTTCTCGTTGTCCTTGATCTCGGTCGGTACTCCCACAACCAAGGTCATACCCACCACCTCCTCGGTGCTCGGTCGGTGCCTGATTCGACTCGCCGAACCACGCCTTTAGTCGAAAAACTAGCGAAGTCGTCACTAGGGTGGGCAGATCAGTGAAGCATGTTCAGCAAAGGACGATATGGCCGAACAAGATCCGAAACCACCGCGTCCGCCGCCGTCGCGGGCGAACAATCTTCGTCGACCCCGTCCTCAACCCCGGCCCCGCCGCGACGAGCTCAGCGAGGTGGACACCATGATCCTCGACGTCCTTCGGCGCGACGCGCGCACCCCCAACAACGCGATCGCCCAGCAGGTGGGGATCGCGCCCTCGACCTGCCTGGGCCGGATCCGGGAGCTGGAGCGCAGTGGGGTCCTGCTCGGCTACCACGCCGACATCG
>JBBQAB010000494.1:0-2641 GCA_038198385.1 Propionibacteriales bacterium | reverse complement strand
CCACCAGGCCGCCGAAGCGGATGGTGATGTGGTCGGCGTAGAGGACATTGCTCGTCACCGGATCGGCGTTGCCGGGCAACACGGCTGGGGCGACCGGCGGCGTAGCGGCGGAGCTGTTCGGCGTTCCGCCGATCTGGGTGGCGTCAGCCAGGGACTCGGTCACGACCGGTCCTCTCTGTTCGGAGTGGGCTCGCCCAGCTCGGGAGTGATCGCCGTGGCGGACGCGGCGATCCCGGCGTCGGTCTTGGCGTCGGAGTGCTCGAACGCCGCGGTCTCGGCCGCGGCCTCGACGCTCTCGGCGCCGATGGACTCCATCTCGGTCCGGTTCGGGGTGTTCATGAGCGCTTTGGTGCGCTTCTCCGGGATCAGACCTTCACGCCGGAAGAGCATCATCAGCACAAGTAGCAGACCCAGGATGATGTAGTTGTAGCGCGGCAGGGTGGCGGTCAGGCCGGTCCCGAACCAGGAGTCCAGCTGCACCCCGATCTGCTTGAGACCGTTGCTGTTGAGCCAGGCGAGCAGGAACGCACCGACGGTGACGCCCCAGACGTTGCCCATGCCCCCCAGCACGACCATCAGCAGCACCAGGACGGACTTGCCGAAGTCGAACCCCGAGGGGGAGACGGCGCCGGTGATACCGGCCGCGTTCGCGACCCCGCCGACGCCGCCGAAGAAGGCACCGACCGCGTACGCGAGGAGCTTGGTCCGGACCAGGGGAACCCCCATCATGCTCGCAGCCAGCTCGTCCTCCCGGATGGCCAGCCAGGCCCGACCCAGGCGGCCCTCGCGGATCCGCAGGGAGATGAACAGGCAGGCGCCCACCAGCAGGCCGAGGACCAGGATCTTGTAGACGTTGTCCTGGGCCCCGTTGCTGAGCCCCGGGGGGACGATGCCCGCGGCACCGAGGGGCCCGGTGCCGATCGGGTCGATGATCGAGATGCCGCCGTCACCACCGGCGATGTTGGCGCCGGCGATGTCGTTGGAGTTGCGGAAGAACTGGGTGATCACCTCACCGAAGCCGAGGGTGACCAGGGCGAGGTAGTCACCGCGGAGCCGCAGCGTGGGGGCACCGATGATCAGACCGAGAATGGCGCAGAGGACGCCGGCGATCAGGATCACCAGCCAGAAGGTGATGTGGGTGCCCGGGTAGGTCTTGGCGACCGCCCCGAACAGGTGAAAGTCCCACGTCCAGTTGAAGGGCGCCGCCATCAGCCAGCCGGCGGTGTAGCCACCGAGGGCCCAGAAGGCGACGTAGCCCAGGTCGAGCAGGCCGGCGTAGCCGACCACCACGTTCAGACCCAGGGCCATGATCGCCCACATCAGGCACTCGTTCAGCGTGGCCACGGGCAGCCAGGCGACCACCGGGGCGGACACCTGGGTGACCAGGTTCGGGAGGATGAAGTGGTAGAGCACGAACAGGCCCAGGATGACCAGGACGTAGCCGACGGGCCAGCGATAGTGCGACAGCGACTGACGCGCCGATGAGGGCGACGACGTACGGGGGGTGGTAGCGGTGGCCATGGTCTACACCTTCTCCGTCGTCGGGCGGCCGAAGATGCCTTCGGGCTTGAAGACCATCAGCACGATCAGGATGAGGAAGACGACCGACTGGGACCAGTTGGAGCCCAGCCCGTACGCGCCACCCTCGTTGATGCTCTGGATGATGCCGATGGCGAGGCCCCCGACCACGGCGCCGGTCAGGTTGCCGATCCCGCCGAGCACGGCGGCGGTGAAGGCAATCAGGCCGAGCTGGGTGCCGGTGTCGTAGTAGGTCTGGGTCTGGACCAGGAAGTAGAGGACGCCGGCCGCGCCGGCGAGGGCGCCACCCAGGGCGAACACGAAGGAGATGGTGCCGTTGACGTTGATGCCCATCAACCGGGCGCCGTCCTGGTCCTGCGCGACCGCACGCATGGCCTTGCCGACCTTGGTCTTGGTCACGATCCAGGTCATGGCCAGCAGCAGTGGCACGGTGACCACGACGACCATCAGCAGCTTGTAGACGAACACGCCCTCGACCACCGGACCGCCCCAGACGACCGCCCAGTTCTTCTGGGCCGAGCCGTTCACGTAGTCCTGCTGGGCGATGCCGCGGAAGATGAAGCTCAGGCCGACTGCGGTCATCAGCGGGGCGAGCTTGGGGGCCGAGCGGAGCCGCCGGTAGGCGAGGAACTCGGCCGAGACGTTGATGAAGCCGCCGAAGGCCATACAGACGATGAGGGCGAGGATCAGCGGGATGATGGTGCTCACCCCGAGCTGGCCGACGCCCAGCACGCTGACCATGAAGCCGGCCGCGACGATCGTGGAGAGCATGAACAAGTCGCCGTGGGCGAAGTTGATGAGCTCGATGATCCCGTAGACCATCGTGTAGCCCAGCGCCACGAGGGCGTAGAGCAGGCCGTTCTGCACGCCGACCAGGGCGGAGCCGAGGAAGCGGTTGGGGTCGGAAACGATGTTAGCGATCAGCCAGATGACCACCAGACCCAGGACGACGAACCCGAGGGCCCGCTCCACGACCGGTCCAAGCCGGACCTTGGCCTTCCTCTTGGTGCCTCCGACAACGAGTGTTGCCATGTGTTCGTCCAACCTTTCGTGGCCAGCGCGGCCGGGCCGCCGGGGATCAGGGTGCGGGGGAGTGAGTCGT
>JBBQAB010000493.1:0-2056 GCA_038198385.1 Propionibacteriales bacterium | reverse complement strand
GACGTCGTCTCGATCTTCCCGGCCTACCTCGAACCGCTGCGGCTGTCGCTGGTGGGCAAGGCCATCCAGACCGGTCTGGTCGAGCTGGGGGTCCACGACCTCCGGGAGTGGACCCGCGACCGCCACCGCACCGTCGACGACACCCCGTATGGGGGCGGGGCCGGCATGGTGATGAAGCCCGAGCCCTGGGGTGAGGTGCTGGACAGCCTGGTTCCGGAGTCGGGGCCACCGGCCCGACTGGTGGTGCTGACCCCGTCCGGTCGGTCCTTCACCCAGGCCGTGGCCGCCGAGCTGGCCGCCGAGCCGCATCTGGTCTTCGCCTGTGGACGCTACGAGGGCCTCGACGCGCGGGTGGCTCTGGACGCGGCGCAGCGGATGACGGTCGACGAGATCAGCATCGGCGACTACGTGCTGAACGGCGGGGAGGCGGCCTCCCTGGTCATCATCGAGGCGGTCGTCCGGCTGCTGCCCGGGGTGATCGGCAACCCCGCGTCACTGACCGAGGAGTCGCACTCCAGCGCCCATGACGGGCTCCTGGAGTACCCCGTCTTCACCAAGCCTCCCCGCTGGCGTGACCACGAGGTGCCGGAGATCCTGTTCAGCGGCCACCACGGCCGGATCGCGGCGTGGCGTCGCGCCCAGGCCGTCGAGCGCACCCGGCAGCGTCGTCCCGAGCTGCTGCCGCCCGGGCTCGTGATCTTGCCGGCAGAGCCGGCCCGGGTCGCCGACGCCGGGGAGCTGTGGACCCTCGAGCGCGCGGCGTACGTCTCCGAGGGTCGGCTGCACCGGTCTTTCGAGATCCCGCCGTTGACCGAGACCCTGGATGAGCTGAGGGACGCCATCGACCGGGAGACCTTCCTGGTCGTGCGGGACGGTCGACGGATCGTGGGCTCGGTCCGGGGGGAGCTGCAGGCCGAGGACACCTGGTACGTGGGGCGGCTGATGGTCGCACCGGACCAGCAGGGCCGGGGGATCGGTGGCCTGCTGCTGACCGAGATCGAGCGGCGGGCACCCGCCGGGACGCGCCGCCTGCGACTGACCGCGGGCGGCAACAGCGCGGCTAACCTCGCCTTTTACGCGCGGCGGGGCTACGTCGAGACCGACGAGATCTGCCGTCCCGGCGAGGTTCGCGTGGCGGTGCTGACCAAGCCCTACGAGGTCTGACCCCGGCGGCGACCGCCCTTCCGGCGGCAGCCGTCCGTTGGATGCGGGACCGTTCCGCTGCTGACGTGGGGAAGAACACCAGTTGCCAGGGTGGCCTCAGTCGCTCTCAGGTGGTGAACCGTTCTAGTCTGGGCTACGTGGCGACAATTTCCCTGACCCCGACCCAACGGGCCGTCAGGACAACAGTGGCGCTCAAGGCGCTCATGGCGCTCAGTGGTCTGATCATGATCGGTTACCTGCTGGCGCACATGTACGGGAACCTGAAGGTCTTCGCGGGCCAGGCGAGCTTCGACGGGTACGCGGAGCACCTCCGGACGCTCGGCGAGCCGATCCTGCCGCACGCCGGGCTGCTCTGGATCATCCGGGTGGTCCTGCTGGCCGCAGTCCTCGGGCACGCCTACTCGGCGTTCGCGCTCTGGTCGCGGGCCCACAAGGCGCGGGGCGGTGGGGCCAAGCGTTACCAGACCTCCCGGTCCAAGCTGGGCGTCCAGCGCAGCTACGCCTCCTTCACCCTGCGGTGGGGCGGCATCGTGATCCTGCTCTTCGTGATCTTCCACCTCCTGCACTTCACCTGGAACACGATCCACCCCGGCGGCGCCTCCGACAGCCCCTACGTACGCGTCGTCAACGGCTTCGGCGTGTGGTGGGTCGTGGCCGCCTACACCCTCGCCATGGTCGCGGTCGGGTTCCACCTCCGCCACGGCATGTGGAGCGCACTCATGACGTTGGGCGCGAACACCTCCTCCATCGCTCGTCGCCGACTCAACCTGCTCGCGTACGCGGTGGCGGGTGTGGTGACGGTCGGCTTCCTGCTTCCCCCGTACAGCATCCTGTTGGGACTGGTGACATGACGTCAGACAGCAACAACCCCGGACTCATCGAGAGCGCCGTC
>JBBQAB010000492.1:0-9625 GCA_038198385.1 Propionibacteriales bacterium | reverse complement strand
CGTGCATGAAGGGCGCGGTCGAGTGATCGGCCGCGCCTCTTCGGGTTCAGGCGGGTTCGGCGGCGAAGGGCCGGGTGGGGTCGGCGGGGGTTGGGCGCTCCCAAATCAGCGTGCGGTAGACGGTCGAGCGGCCCACCCCAAACAGCTCAGCCAGCTCGGCGGTGCTGTAGGAGCCGAGGTTGGACAGCTCGACGAGGTGTTTGGCCTGCTTGACGGTCAGCTTTGGTTGCTTGCCGCGCAGGTGGCCCTTGGCTTTCGCGACCTGCATGCCCTCGCGAGTCCGGGTACGAATCAGGTCGGACTCGATTATGTGGACAGCCGGCACGTGTCAAGCATCCTGCAGGGCTCCGACAACGCTTCATGAGCCGGCGCCGTCAGTGTTCAAGGGAACGGCTGCAGTACTGATTCTGCCAGTCGGGGCTGGCTGAACGAATGTGAGTGTTTGTCAGCTTGCGTGGTAGGGGATGCTCATCCGGTCGAGATGATGTGACCAAGACAACGCGAAACTCCAGCAACCTGCGGCGGGAAGGTCGATTATCGACGGCCCTGGCCCGCCTGCAACATTGCGGGTGGCGGCGATGCTAGACCCGTTCAGGGTGGCCTTGATTTTCAGCGCATCGCCGCCGTGATCCACCCGCGACACCCACAAGATCTTGTTTGCGCGCTCACCTCGCGCTGGCGACCGCAGTGGCTGACCAAACAGGATGGCGACGATGTCACCGTTGGCGCCGAGCACGTGGGGCATGAGCTGCGTGGGTGGGTTGAAGCCTCCTTGCGCCCAGGTGGGTAGCACGCCCGTCTGCACTGACGTCGTGCAGGTAGCCGTGGACGGTGCGGAGGCAGTGACTGTAGGCGTTGGGTCTGGGTGCGGGGGGTTGCCAGTACATCCCGAAACCGCAAGAGAGGCGAGCAGCACCGTTGACTGCCAAGCAGGGCGTGGCACCATCGACCTCTCCTTGTTAGAGAAAGGGTATTAGCCCACGCCACAAGATGCCTAGACGGTGACGTTGGAAGGTTGGCCGGACTCCGAGTCGGTCTCCACCGGCTCGACCAGTGAGGCGCAGCCGAGTTGGCTGAGCAGGTTCTCGATGCGGCGGACAGTGGCGGCGTGGCGTTCGATCTCGCGTTGCCAGCCGCGGCCGGTGGCGTCGTCGATGAGCTGCTGCTCGACAGCGAGGCGGGCGCGTAGCCGGGGTGTGTAGTCGCTGGTGGTGAGGAACTTCGAGCAGGTGAGTACTAGGTCGCACTCGCACGGTCCTTCGGCCGGCGTGCGGAGGCAGTGGCCGAGTTCGAGTTCGGTCTTGAGGAAGTTGGTCTGTAGCCAGGACACGGCTTCGGGGTCGAGGCGATGGTCGCACAGCGCGTCAGCCGCGGGTCCGGCGAGGGTGACGTTCGGGCCGAGATGGCGGTCGAGGGCGTCTTGGTACTGCTGTTTGACGGTGGGGTCGGACAGCGACGCGTAGATGATCGACATATTCGCGGTTCGGTGCCCGAGTACGGCCATGATCGTCTGGATGCGGGCTCCGCCTTCGGCGAGTTGGGTGCCGATGGTGTGCCGGAACCGGTGCGCGGTGACGGTCTGCTTGCCGGCCGAGGTGACGAGCCCGGCGGCGGTGCAAGCGGCCTTGAGGGACATGTCGAACAGGAACGCGTTGGACAGCAGCCGACCACGCACCAGGAACAGGTGCTGCACCGCGCGGCCGGCGCTGGGGTCGAAGCGTGGCCGACATCGCTGCTGACGGGCGCGGTCGATGAGCGGCTGCAGCACGGCTGCCGCCTGGGGGTGCAAAGGGATACTCCGTTCGGCATGCCCTTTCCCGATCGGAATCCGCAGCCGAGGATGCCCGTCGGGGTAGGTGTCGAGGCAATCGACGGCCAAGCGGCGGATCTCGTCGCGTCGTGCACCACTCCACCGGGCGACGATCAACGCGGCCCGCTGATAGGGGTCGGACAATTGGTCCACGGCGGTCATCAGGGCGGCGAGTTCGTGGTCGGGGATGAACCGCGGCAGCGGACGGTTGATCTTCGGGATGTCGGCGCGGGTGAACAGCACCCGGGCCGGGACGTCGTCCCACTGCCAGGCGGCCGTCTCGGTGACGAAGCGGGTGATCAGCGTGACGACCGAGCGCCTCATGGTCAGGCTCAGCGGTTGGCCGGTGTGCTGGTTGGTCTGCGCCCCGAGCCAGCGCAGGAACTCCTCCGCGTGTTCGCGGTGCAGCTCGGCCAGGCTGGTGATCTCTGGATGCGCGGCCGCCAGCCAGCGCACCAGGCGGTGCAGCGCGTCTCGGGCATGTCGCACGGTCTGCGGCCGGTCGAGGTTGGCGTCCAGGTGCAAGCGCAGGTACCGCTCGAGCACTGCGACGATCTTGGGTGGCGCGTCAACCGGTGCGAGGTGTTGGGACCAGTGGCCAGCGGCGATGCGTGCGACTGGCGTGCGGTCGATCTGGCCGATGTCGAACAGCAGCACGTGGGTGGCGTGCACGCGCCCGATCGCGGTCCGCAGGTAGGACGTGGCGGGATCTTCGGCCTGCTGTCCGTCCTGACGGCGCCGATAGAAGTCCGCAGCGGGTCCAGCCGGAGCCGAGCGGCGAAGGCCTCCACGGCCGCGCTGAACTCGTCGAGATCGTTTATGGCCAGCGCGGAGATGTCCGGGTTTCCGCGGTGCAACAGCATCCGCCCTAATGGCCACAACAGGGTCTGATCCGGCTTGGCGTAGCCGAGCTGGCCCAAACGAGCAATGTGGCGTCCGAACAGCGCCGCGTCGATGCCCAGTCCGCCATGACGGGCCTGGTGCTTGAACGGGCTCTGGAACGTTCGACCGAGCAGCAGCGGATAGTCCAAGCCGACGCCCCGCACCAGCGACAGGTAGGTCAGGTACGGCATGATCACGCTCGCGCCGCCGTGCGGGTGCTGCCCGCGCTCGCAGGTGTCGCTGTCGAGCAGCCGCTGTTTCAGCGGCGCGTCGAACCACTCGTGCAGCACCGGCCAGCGCTCGACGAACCCGTCATAGGCGTCCAGACGCGCCCACCGTGCGCCGTAGCCGGGGATGTGGTCATAGATCCAGCTCTTGTAGGTCGCCCGGTCGGCGTGCAGTCGATGGACAGCCGCTGGTGCTGGCGCGAGGGCCAGCGGCTCCGGTGCGGTCACGACCGGTCCCGCAGTGCGGCGTCGTAGTCGGCGAGCACCTGCTCGTCCGAGACCCGGGTGTAAATGCGGATCGATTCCGGCGAGGCGTGCCCAAGCCGCTTCTGCAGCGCCAGCTCCCGCATTCCGCCCTCCCACATCGCGGTCGCATGCGTGTGCCGCAACGCGTGCGGAGTCTTGTCCGGGCTGCGGATCCCGAGCCGGTCCAGACGGCGGGCAAAGCTGCGGACCACCGCCTGGTAACTCAACGGTTCGTAGCGGCGCGCGCCAACACCGCCGACCAGAAACACCAGTGGACTCTCTGCGTCGAGCGGCCGTTCGTGCAGCACGTAGCGGTTGACCGCGTCCAGCGTGCGCGGTTCATGAAGATCGACGACCCGCTCACGCCGGGCTTTCGCGCGGGCGCCGCGCGGGTGATCGTCGCGCTTGCGGATCGTCACCCGTCGTCGTCCGTAGGAGATGTCGTCCAGCTGCAGGCATAGCACCTCGCCGGGCCGCAGGCCGCATCAACAACACGATCGCCAGTGGCCAGGCTCGCCAGCAGCGCGTCGATGTCCTCGGCGGCCATCGGGCGGGGCAGGCGCATCGGGAGCCGTACCCGCACCGTGCGCCGCACCGGCTGCTGACGACTGGGCGCTCCGACGAATGGTTGATGCCGATCCGGCACTTGACCGAGCGCGTGATCTACCCGGCGCTGCATCGGGTTCTCACCGGCCGTGTAGTGCTCTGCCGCGATCGCCCACTCGAAGAAACTCGATGTCGCCGCCAACACCCGCTGCACCGTCGCCAGCAACTCCAGCGCCGTCGACGGCCGAAAGTCGTTCCAGGCCAGAGACCGCTGCTCGAGGAACCGGACGAGGTGGGCCAGATCGTAGGCGTAGGCGCACAACGTGTTCGGGCTGTAGTTGGAGGCGGTCAGGTGCGACAGGAACCCGTTGACCGGCTCAATCTCGCCGCCCGCGTCATCGAGCAGAACGACTCGCTGACCGATCCCGTGCTCGCGATGCTTGATCACCCGCATACCGGCCTCCCTCGCCGGTGCTCACTGCATCAGGCAGCAACCCTCACATCGGGAAGGTGAGCATGTCGGCGTGTCCAGATAACAGAGAACTCGGCTACCATCGCGAGCACGTTGAACGGGAGCCGCCCGACTGGGTCTGAGGGGTCATGGACCGAGCCGCCCATGCTCAGTCGGACACTCTTGGCGGTCAACTCGGCCAGAATGTCGCGTGCGTCCGGCAGCGACCGGGCGAGCCGGTCAAGCTTGGTGACTACGAGGGTGTCGCCGGCCCGGCAGGCCGCTAGTGCGAGCTCCAGCCCGGGTCGGTCTCGGTTGGTGCCGGTCAAGCCGTGATCGACGTAGATGCGGTCGTCACCAACCCCGAGCGCGCGTAGCGCGTCTCGTTGTGCAGTGAGATCTTGGTGCTCGGTCGAAACTCGGGCGTAGCCCACCAGAAGTTCATTTATGTGCACTGGCATGCCCCGATCGGACTCGCCAGTCAAGACCCGTGTCAGGGTGCAAATCGGGCGCCTCCGGACTGTCGCGTTGCGCGCCGACCGCCGAATCCGGCACCACATCGTGCTGCCACCGCTTTCCACGTTGTGGCACACTTTGTCCATGGATGCCACGCTGGTGTTGGGTAAGCAAGGTCGTTTGGTGATTCCCGCCGATATTCGTGCGGCACTAGGCCTGGAGGCAGGAGACCGGCTGCACCTGCACGCAGACGGATCCGTCCTGTTCCTTGAGCGGCCGGTCGATGCGTTGTCCGATCTGCGGGCACTTGCCCGGGATGTGCCCAATTCGCGGTCTTTGGTGGACGAGCTGCTTCAGGAGCGTCGAGCCGCGGCCGCAAACGAATGACCGTCTTGGACGCGTCGGCGGTTTTGGCTCTGATCCACAACGAACCCGGTCATGATGTGGTCGCCGAGAGGATGCATGGTGCGATTCTCGGCGCGGCGAATCTGGCCGAGGTGGTCGGCAAGCTCGTCGATGCCGATATCGATGTCCGCCGTCTGCGGGTTTCGCTCAGCGCCGCGGGGGTCGTTGTGGAACCTCTCACTGCCGCAGACGCTGAGCTCGCCGGCGCCTTGCGCGCACTTGAGGGTGGCCGAACGCTGTCGCTTGCTGATCGATGTTGTCTCGCCCTGACCACTCGGGTGATACCGGCGGAGGTGCTGACCGCCGACCGTGCGTGGGCTGAACTCGACTTGCCAATCCAGGTGCGGTTGATCCGGTAGCGATCCAATCACGAACGACCGGCGAGACCCAGCTCGTCGGACCTCATGGCCGGTGCCGCACTGCGACTACGTAAGTCCGCACAGCTTAAGGGACCATCCCATTCGGCCTCGTCTGCAGGCTGAGTGGTTGCTGTCATGGGGTCACTCCCCTGAGTCGCCCGGGCTGGTCAGGCCCCGATGTGGTGTGGTGTCCATAACGTTAGGCACTTGCTGTGGAGTGTCTACCAAATGTGGGTCAGCCGACCGGTGCTCCATCAGCTCCCACGCCCGTTCGATGACAGCGACCTGTTCCGCCACGGTGGTGACCACGACCTGCGCGTTTGGCCAGTCACGAAACCCGAGGAACTCGATGCCCTTGCCGTCGGCGACCCAGCTCGGCCAGCCGTACCGCGACACCCCCACCAGCACTCCATGCTCCAGGGAGGTCTCCTCCAAAATCCTGGTCAAGTGAGGTCGAGTGGTGGCCCAGCGGCTACATGGGCCAGGAATCGGCTCGGACTGGTTGCTCAGCCACCGTCCCAGCGCGGAAGGTGCGTCACGCGAAGTATTTGCTCAGGGCCTCGAGCAGGCCCCGGCTGCCTACCTCGCGGTTGAGCCCGTCGGCCCAGAACTGGTCGAAGAACACGCCGTGCTCGACGTGCGTGAACCGGGTACCCACGTTGATCGGCTCGAACTCTAGCGACGCTACCGACGTCGACATGTGGATCCCGTCGAGCCACATGTCGTACGTGGTGACGATGCGGACGTACTCGACGATGTCGGTGTACGTGGCCTCGTACCGCGAGACCGGACCGTCGTGAAACTCCCCTTCGGCGACGTCGCGTCCGCCGACGCGGAAGTCGAACGCCCACTCGCCTGGCTCAATGGCGTCACCAGCGCCCCACCAGACCAGCTTCTGCTGCTCCTCGGCGAACGCGTCCCAGACTCGCTCGAGGGGAACGGGGTAGTCGCGGGTAAGGGTGAACCCGGCGCGGGCGAGTCGGCGTCCGATCGTCATGTGTACGTCCTATCGGGTGAAGGTGACGTGGGTCGTGCCACTCTCGGCCACTTCTGTCGTCACCTTGTGGGTGAGTTCGAGGCCGCGCAGGTCGTCCCACAACCGGGTGCCTCGGCCGAGCAGGATCGGGGCGATCATGACGTGCAGGTGGTCGACCAGGCCGGCGCGCAGGAAGTCCCGCGCGGTGCCGACCCCACCGCCGACCCGCACGTCCAGGCCTCCGGCAGCCTCGTTCGCCTCGGCCAGCACGTCCTCGATCGCGGCGCTACGGAAGTGGAACGTCGTTCCGCCCTGCATCGGGATCGACGGACGCGGTGCGGCGTGGGTCAGGACGTAGACCGGGGTGCCGAACGGCGGCTGGTCACCCCACCATCCCTTCCAGTCCGGGTCGTCGGGGAACGTGTGCAAGCCGAACATGGCCGCGCCCATGATCTCGGCGCCGACGCCCTCGAAGTGCGCGGCGGCGTAGGAGTCGTCGATGCCGATTGTGCCGGAGCCGCTGGCGTCGCTGAACACGCGCTCGTGGAACGTACGGGTCCCGGCGTAGGCCGCCGTGAGACGCCCCCAGTCCTCACCCATCGGATCGTTCGCGGCGTGGTCGGTCGTCGATGTGTAGCCGTCCAGCGAGGCGAACAGGTCGATGCGAACGCGGCTCATGTCAGGTTCCCTTCGGGGTGGTGCGAGTCAGGTGGATACCGAGCCGGTCGGCTTGGCGCTGTGCGGGGGTTCGTTGCTCGTCGAGCCACAGGTGCACGACGTCGAGGGCGCCCGGTCGCAGGCTCACGGTGCGGACGCGTCCGTGCTTCTGCGACGTGACCAGTCCCGCGTTCTCGAGGACGCGCAGGTGCTGCATGAGCGACGGCAACGCCATCGAGAACGGTGCCGCCAGTTCGGACACGACGGCTGGGGACTTCGCCAACCGTCCCACGACCGCCCGGCGTGTCGGATCCGCAAGAGCGCGGAGCACGCCGTCGAGCTCGTCATGATACTTAGGCACACACCTCACTATGGTCGAGGGGCTGGATTTGGTCAACCGGTTCACACCAAGATCGTGGTCGCGTCTGTCCGAGCAGCGCGAGGTCCGGCTGGTCGACGTGGCGTGTTTCGGCGCGACCTGTGGTCGCTGGCCTGGCTCAAGCGGACGGGGCGGTGTGCTGAGCTCACGGGGCCCAGCCGGTCGGCTACGGAACGACCAGTGCAGCCTTCGAAGGACGCAGGAACCAACGGCGGCCAGCCCAATGGCGACGAGCAACCATCCCGCGATCGTGACGGCGAGTGCCGTGGACGGGCTCGTGAGATAGCTGGCCGGGAAAGTCGTGCACGGATCGTCACCGACGTCTGTGGTTGCCGAACGATGGCGATCACTCAGGAGGGCGGACAAGGCTGCCACGACGAGAGCCAGGCTCCGCGCCCGGCGGTCGTTGCGCACGTGATGCCTCCCGCGGGGACGAGGCGCCGGCTGCCCGACAAGCTTGGGAGACGAGGGCCGCTGGGTCTAGCGGTGGTAGCGGTTCGAGCTATCCACGCCGGGAGGCTGTGCTCGGGTTCACCGCTGAGGGGTCGGCTTGCGTGCTCCGTATGAGGGTCGGCCAACGGACTCACGCGCCTGACGAGCGCCGCCACTCGTATGGCGTGGTGGTGGAGACGGCGAGGAGCCCGGAGCGCTCGAGGATGGGTCGGGAGTATCCGGTCGAGTCGCTGTGGATCAGCGTCTTGCCCAGTGCGAGGGCTGCCCGGGCACGGACCGCGGTCAGGGCGCGATAGATGCCTTGTCCTCGCCAGTCGAGGAGCACGGCACCGCCCCAGATCCCGGCGAAGTCTGAGCCCTCGACCGGCTCAAGGCGGCCGGCCCCTACGATCCGGTCTGCTGACTCGGCGACCCACAACTGCATGCCATCGTCTAGCGCGAGGCGACACAGCAGCGCGCTGGCCGCGCGGTTCGAGACCGGTTCGCCAAAGGCGACGTCCTGCATGGCACTCATCGCCTGTACGTCCTCCTCGGTGCTGAGGCGACGGAGGGTCACCGAGGCGGGCAGTGTGACGTCAACATCGAGTAGCGCGGCCTCGCCGACCATGATCGACTCCGGGTCCTGTGGCTCGAAGCCGTGGTGGACGAGGGTCTCGTGCAGATGAGGTGCGCGGTCGTGACCGCGGGTCTTCCACTCCACCCGCTCGATGTCGGTGTCTGTCTGGTAGTACTCCAGGACCTGGCGTACCCACGAGGCAATGGTCGTGGCGTCGGCTCCGGCGAGGTCGCGATAGGTCACGAATCCGCGGCCTCCCGCGAACGTGACGAGCCGGAGCGGACCCAGCTGCTCGACCACGACGGCGCTTGGCGTCTCCGCCTCAGTGCGTAGCTGGGCGTCGTACGCATGGAGGTAGTCCCCAGTTGATCGGGTCACCAGGTCGAGTCTGTCAGGCCGGAACCCTCGACCACACCTTCTTTCCGCGAGACCTTGGGCTTGCGAGACCCCGCACGCAGTCGAGTTCGAAGCACGCGGATCCGGTCCGTGATGCACCCATCACCCCACCACGCAGAACTCGTTGCCCCCGGGGTCGGCCATGCCTAGGCTGTCCGCGCAGCCGGCGTCGACGCGACAGGCCCCGAGTGATGACAGACGATCGACTTCGGCGTCGATGGTTGATTGGGCAGATGGCGCGAGGTCGAGATGGAGCCGATTCCTGCCGAGTTTGGGCTCCACCGGCTCGCCACCCCAAGTGATCTTGGGGCCCCCAATGGGTGCTTGGACCGCGGTCTCACCGTCCTGGTCCCAGACCAAGTCCCATTCCAGCGCATCACGCCAGAAGTAGCCGACCTCGGCCAGGCCGTCGCCGGCCAACGAGCTGAAGAATGGGCAGCCGGCGAGGAAGGCGCCGCCAGGCTCGAGTATGCACAGCTCGTTACCGTCGGGATCGGCAAGAACAACGTGCTCGGCGTCCGGTCCCTGGCCGACGTCCAAGTGCCGGGCGCCAAGCTCAAGCGCACGGTGCATCGCGGACTCCTGCTCGTGTATGGAGGCCGGTTTCAGGTCGGGGTGCATCTGGTTTGGACCCCACTTCTCACCGCCGCCAGTGACGAAGCGGATACTGAAACCCACCTCGTGCAGAGCCGTCAGTGACGGCGCCCCGTTCGGAAGTGACGTCCTGGCCGAGCAGACTGCCGCAGAATCCGGCGAGACGCTGTGGGTCGACCGAGCTGAAGGTCAGTGCGATCAACTTACACACCATGACCGGCATCCTCCGGCT